>NZ_CP022413.2:2317500-2617500 GCF_002222595.2 Blautia hansenii DSM 20583 | reverse complement strand
TCCCGTAGCAAGAGCAGCTCCGGAAATTCCCATATTGAAAGGTCCCATAAAGAGATAATCCAAAATCATATTTGCCACACCACCGCTTATGGTAAGCATCAGCCCGATAAGTGGCTTTCCGGCAGTGACAAAAAAGGTCTGAAACATCATCTGGAGCATGGCAGCAGGTGCAAGAAGCAGGGAAACACTTAAATAATCTACACAATAAGGAAGTAGAGCATCTGTTGAACCTAAAGCTCGAACAATGGGCTCGATAAAAATGTTACCAATAAGCAGGATGGCAATACCAAAAAGAAAGCTTACAAGAGTTAAGAAAGAAAAGTCTTCCCGTGCTTCCCTTTCTTTTCCTTCCCCTAATTTTTTTGCAATTAAGGCGCTGCCTCCCGTAGAGAGCATGATGCCTACGGCGAAGACAATACTGATAACGGGATATACAATATTGGCAGCAGACAGGGCATTAGTTCCTAACAATCTTGAAATAAAAATGCCGTCTACAATGGAATATAAAGACATAAAAATCATCATCACCATAGTAGGTAAGGCAAAGCGCAGCAGAGAAAAGAATTTAAAATCTTTTGCAATTGAATTTGACATACAAATAACTCCTTGTAAAATTTTATCTAAAAGATATAATAAAGTATAGAGTAACACGATAGTCAAGAGGTGTTTTGTTATGAATAAGAAAATGTATTTCAGTACAGGAGAATTTGCCAAGCTGGCAGGAGTATCTAAGCACACGCTGTTTTATTACGATGAAATTGGATTGTTTTCTCCTGAAATTAAGAATAGAGAAAATGGTTATCGTTATTATTCAGCAGCGCAGTTAGAGGTTTTGGACGTGATTTATGTATTACGTGAGCTGGATATGACACTGGAAGAAATTCAGGAGTATATGCAGAACCGCACACCGGAACAGTTTTTACAGCTTTTCCGGCATGAAGAGCAGATAATCAGTGACCGCATCAAACATTTAAAATCAGTAAAAAACTGGATTACAGAAAAGAGTAAACTGATACACCAAAATTTACAGAAAGATTTAGATGAAATTACCATCCGTCAAGAACCACAGCGTTATTTAGTAGAGAGAAGTGTTAAGGAAAATGATGACAGAGCATGGGCAAAAGCCATTGGTAAGCTATGGGATTATTGTATGGAGCATGGGATAAAAAGTGCTTATCCCATAGGTTATCGTCAGGAAAAAGAAGATATCGAGCAGGGCGTTTTTGATAATTACCATGTTTTTTATCAAATGCTGGATACAAAGCCAAAGAAGATAGGGTATAGCATTCGAGAAGCCGGGAATTATTTGTGTGCTTATCATAAAGGAAGTTGGAAAAATGTTGGGGAGACATACTCCAGAATGTTGCAATATGCTAAGGAACATGAATTGATATTAGGTGGATATTTTTACGAGGACGGTGTATTGGACAGCTTGACTGTGCAGGAAGAAAAAGATTATGTGTGCAGGATAAGCTGTCAGGTAGAGAAAATGAAATAGAGGCTGGCAACTTTTTTCTGTATCTGCTATACTATATTTCATAGAATTCCTCTGTAAAGTGGAGGAAAAAATATGAATACCTTATTAAAAAATCTTACAATCAAAAACAATTTTATGTTTGCAGCAGTGATGTCAGATGAAGAAAACTGCAAAGGCTTTTTAGAACGTGCTCTTTCCATGAAAGTGGACCATGTAGAAATCAGTACAGAGAAAAATATTGTCTATCATCCGGAATATAAAGGGGTGCGATTAGACGTCTATGCGAAAGATGAAAATAATACCCGCTATAATATAGAAATGCAGGTGTTAAAACAGCCTGCATTGGGACGCAGAAGTCGTTATTATCAAAGTCAGATGGATATGGAGCTTTTGTTAAAGGGTTGCGAATATGCAGAACTGCCCGACAGTTATGTGATTTTCCTATGTGACTTCGACCCTTTCGGGAAAGGAAAGTATCGTTATACTTTTTGGACAGCTTGTGAGGAAACAGAAAAAGCTTCTCTAAAAGATGGGCGCTGTATTATGTTTTTGAATACTCGTGGAGAAAATGCAGAAGAAGTGCCGAAAGAATTGGTTTCTTTTCTGAAATTCGTGCATGCAGACTTAAAAGAAAGTCAAAAGGACTTTCAGGATGATTATGTAAGACAAGTGCAGAAATCGGTCACCCATATCAGGGAAAGTAGGGAAATGGAGGAGAGATTTATGCTTTTGGAATTATTGTTAAAAGATGAACGCAGAGAAGGTAGAGAAGAAGGCAGGAAAACCGGACAATTAGAGGAAGCGCAAGGAATGCTCCAGATGGCATTAAACAGATTTGGAGAATTGCCGGAAAATCTTCTGAAAACTTTACATCAACAGCAGGATATAGAAGTGATTAGAAATTGGATGCAGATAGCTTTAAAATCTCAATCACTGGATGATTTCATTTCTAAAATGTAATATTTAAAAATACTAATTCAAAATCAAATCAAATAAACCTGCAAGTCTTATAAATTAAGATTTGCAGGCAAATAAAAACATTTCAATGCCGTTTCGGCAAAATTTCAAAAAAGCAGAGGAATTCTATTTTTAATTTTGTAACACGGAAAAATCGGTTGACAATTTTAAAGAAAAGTTTTATAGTTACATCAATAAGAAAACAGGGGAGCTTGTATACAGGCTGAGAGGAAGTTGCGAACTTCGACCCATAAACCTGATGTGGATAATGCCAACGTAGGGATACAGAAGTGGTAAATTTAGGAAATCGGGTTCTTCGATTTCCTTTTCTATTTTTTATAGGAAAATGTTGTTTACCGAAGAAGTTGAGAGTGAATGAGAGTTCATGAAGGGGTGCACCACCGCGGGTGTATTTTTTCGTGAACTCTTTTTTATTACATAGGAAATTGCGTCCTATGTAATAAAAAATGCTCCGCAAGGATGCGCAGCTCGCGGAAGTGAAATTATCATTTTGTGAACCGCTCGCGCGCGGAGATTGCGCTATTGCGCAATCTTTCTTATAAAAAGGAGGAAAAGGATGATTTATTTAAATGGAAAACCGGAAGATATTCCGGAGGGGATTTCTCTTGCAGAACTTGTAAGGGAACGCCAATATTGTTTGGATTATATTGCGGCAGAATTAAATGGAGAAATTGTGCCCAAACAGCAATATAAGGATACAATTCTTCGCAGTAAAGATAAACTTGAAATTGTGAGCTTTGTGGGAGGGGGCTGATAAAGTGGAAGAAAGAGAAATCTGGGAAGCTCTTTGCAGCCGTCATTCAACTGCTGTGCAGGAAAAATTATGGAGAGCACAGGTTGCGGTGGCAGGACTTGGGGGATTAGGCTCTAATATAGCCGTATCTCTTGCCAGAATTGGTGTTGGACATCTGCATCTGCTGGATTTTGATGAGGTGGATTTGACGAATTTAAACCGACAGTATTATTTTCTCAGACATATTGGTATGAAAAAAACAGAGGCTTTGAAAGAAATTTTGCTGGATATTAATCCGTATTTGGACATTCAGACAGATTGCAGAAAAGTAAAAGGGGAGGATATTCCTCGGCTATTTCAGAAAGATAAATATATTTGTGAAGCTTTCGACCGCGCAGAACAGAAAGCAATGCTAGTAAACGGAATTCGGGAATATTTTCCCGATAAAGTGCTGGTGGCAGGCAACGGCATGGCAGGATATGGAAAAAGTAATGAGATACAGACACGCAAGGTGGGAAAAAACTTTTATATTTGTGGAGACGGAGTTTCCCAGTCCGTGCCGGGTAGGGGGCTTATGGCGCCTCGTGTTGCTCTTTGTGCAGCACATCAGGCAAATTTGATTACAAAGTTAATTATTGAAAGTGAGGATATATAAAATGGAAACAAGAAAAGATACATGGAAATTAGGAAATCACGAATTTCAATCACGATTTATTTTGGGCTCAGGGAAGTATTCTCTGGAATTAATTCAGGCAGCGGTGGAGCAGGCAAAAGCAGAGATTGTTACCATGGCGCTTCGCCGTGCAAATGAGGGAGGACTTGCCAATATTTTAGATTATATTCCAAAGAATGTAACGCTTTTGCCCAATACATCAGGGGCACGAAATGCAGAGGAAGCTGTTCGTATTGCCCGTCTTTCCAGAGAAATCTGTCAAAGCGAATTTGTGAAAATCGAGATTATGAGAGATAGCAAATATCTGCTTCCTGACAATTATGAAACAGCAAAAGCAACAGAAATTCTGGCTAAGGAAGGGTTCATTGTAATGCCTTATATGTATCCTGATTTAAACGCAGCCAGAGATATGGTGAGTGCAGGAGCTGCCTGCATTATGCCTCTTGGAGCACCTATCGGCTCTAATAAAGGGCTGTGTACCAAAGAATTTATTCAGATTTTAATTGACGAAATTGAACTTCCGATTATTGTCGATGCAGGCATCGGAAGACCTTCTCAGGCATGTGAAGCAATGGAAATGGGAGCAACAGCAATTATGGCAAATACAGCCATTGCAACAGCCGGAGACGTTCCTCTTATGGCAGAGGCATTTAAAAATGCAGTGGAAGCAGGACGAAGTGCGTACTTGTCAGGACTTGGCAGAGTAAAAGAAAAAGGCGGCAGTGCATCTTCACCGCTTACTGGATATTTAGAAGATTAGGAGAGAGAAAATGAGTACGGAAAATCATATAAATGAAAGCATTTTAAGTGATGAAATCAAGGAGCATCAGAAGAAAAACAGGATTGACCACATGAAGTATATGCCGGATATGGAGGTGTTGGAGTCTGATATTTTAGATAAGGTTTTAAATTATGTAGAGAATTACAATTATGAAACTTATACAGAAGCAGATGTAAAGAGAGCATTGTCTCACGAAAGAAAAACACCGGAGGATTTTGCAGCGCTATTGTCACCGGCGGCACTGCCTTTGCTGGAAGAAATTGCTCAGTGTGCGAAGGTGGAAAAGGAAAGATATTTTGGTAATTCCGTGGCTATGTTTACCCCTCTTTATATCGCAAATTACTGTGAAAATTACTGTATATACTGCGGATTTAACTGCCATAATAAGATAAAAAGAGCACAGTTAAATACGGAGGAAATTGAGCAGGAAATGGCTGCGATTGCCAAAAGCGGTTTGCAGGAAATTTTAATTCTGACAGGAGAAAGCAGGAGTAAATCCACCGTAGAATACATAGGAGAAGCATGTAAAATTGCCAGAAAATATTTCCGAGTGATTGGTCTTGAAATCTATCCTGTAAACGCAGATGAGTATGCTTATCTGCATAAGTGCGGAGCTGATTATGTGACTGTTTTTCAGGAGACCTATAACTCTGATAAATACGAAACACTTCATCTTGCAGGGCATAAAAGGATATTCCCTTATCGTTTTTACGCTCAGGAAAGAGCTTTGAAGGGCGGCATGAGAGGTGTGGGCTTTGGGGCGCTTTTAGGGCTGGACGACTTTAGAAAAGATGCCTTTGCCACAGGAATGCACGGATGGCTTTTGCAGAAAAAATATCCTCATGGAGAAATCGCTTTTTCCTGCCCCAGACTGCGTCCGATTATCAACAATGATAAAATTAATCCTATGGACGTTCATGAAAAACAGCTTTTACAGGTGGTATGTGCATATCGTTTGTTTATGCCTTTTGCAAGTATTACCGTGTCTACAAGGGAATGTGAACGTGTAAGAGATAACTTGATGAAGATTGCAGCCAATAAGATTTCTGCCGGCGTCAGCACAGGAATTGGAGAGCATGTAGAAGAAATGGCAGATAAGGGTGACGAGCAATTTGAGATTTCCGATACTCGTTCTGTGGAGCAGGTATATGAGGATTTGGAAAAATTGAATTTGCAGCCGGTTATGGCGGATTATGTGTATGTGTAGAGAAGAAATATTTCAGAATGTAATTGCAGTGTCAAATCGAAAGCTGTGTACTCGCCCTTTTCCGGAGCAGATAGAAATTGTATGCAGACATAGACCGCAATCATTGATTTTACGGGAAAAAGATTTAAATGAAAGTGAATATGGAAAATTAGGACAAGAGGTAAAAGAAATCTGCAAAAAATATCAGGTAACTTGTATTTATCATACCTTTTATGAGGAAGCTAAAAAGGCAGGAGTCAGAAATATTCATTTGCCCTTGTGGAAATTAGAAGAGCTGAATGAAGAGGATGGACAAAGAGACTTTGACCTTATCGGAGCATCCATACATTCGGTGGAAGAGGCGAAAAAAGCAGAAAAGCTGGGCGCAACCTATCTTACGGCAGGGCATATTTATGAGACAGGCTGTAAGCCGGATTTACCGCCCAGAGGCCTGAACTTTTTAAAAGAGGTGTGTCAGGTTGTGGATATACCTGTTTATGCTATTGGAGGAATACGGCTGGAGAAACAGCAGATTGCTGAAATTCAGAAGGCAGGAGCAAGAGGGGCCTGTATTATGTCGGAGCTTATGAAGATTTCTTAAATTCTTCTTTACATACAGGACTATTTTCGTATACAATGAGGAAAAATAAAATAAAGGAGTAGAAAATATGGGATTTTCATTGGACGTAAGTGTTCCGGTGTTGACTGTGTTTTTGCAGGGACTATTGAGTTTTTTCTCACCTTGTGTACTGCCGCTGATACCTTTGTATATCAGCTATTTGTCAGGAGGAACACAGACAGTAGGAAAAGATGGAAAAATATATTTTAAAAGACGTAAAGTAATGCTGAATACGCTTTGCTTTGTAATCGGAATTAGTTTTGCTTTTTTCCTGCTAGGATTGGGCGTATCGGCAATTGGAACCTTCTTTCAAAGTAATCAGCTTTTATTTGCCAGAATTGGCGGTATACTGGTAGTCCTTTTTGGGCTGTATCAGCTGGGAGTTTTGGGAACCAGCCGCATTTTGGGGCAGGAAAGACGTTTGCCTTTTAAATTAGATGTTCTTGCCATGTCACCGATTACAGCGTTAATTATGGGATTTACCTTTAGCTTTGCATGGACGCCTTGTGTAGGACCTGCTCTTACCAGTGTACTGCTTATGGCAGCGTCAGCCAGCACAAAGCTATGGGGATTTTTGCTTATCGGTGTATATACGATTGGATTTGTGCTGCCTTTTTTAGCTGTGGGACTCTTTACCACAAAGCTGCTTGAATTCTTTAAAGCTCATGTAAAGGTTGTAAGATATACGGCGAAAATCGGCGGAGTTTTAATGATTTTTATGGGAATTTTGATGTTTACAGGAAAGATGAATGCAGTGACCGGATATTTATCCAGCGGTGCACCTGTAACAGTTGAAGAACAAAAAGAAAATGAAGAAACAGCTGACGCAGAAGAAAAGCAGGAAACGGAAAGCGGATTGACGCCGGCGATTGATTTTATTTTAACAGACCAATACGGAAATACACATAAGCTGTCTGATTATAAAGGGAAAACGGTCTTTTTGAACTTCTGGGCGACTTGGTGTTCTCCTTGCAGGGCAGAGATGCCGGATATTCAAAAGCTGTATGAGTCTGCGGAAACGGAAGGCGAGGATGCTTTAGTTGTCTTAGGTGTTGCAGCGCCTAATCTGGGGAACGAGAAGTCCGAAGAAGAAATTAAAGCGTTTCTTGAGGAAAACGGATACACGTATCCTGTGCTTATGGATACCACAGGCGAAGTGTTTATGTCTTATGGTGTGAATGCCTTTCCGACTACTTTTATGATTACAAGAGAAGGCGAAGTATTCGGATATGCCAGCGGACAGTTAAATGAAGCAACTATGAAAAGCATTGTAGAGCAGACCATGTCCGGAAAGAGAGAATAGGCATAATAAATAATAAGAAGAATATTTATATATTTGCATTGCTTTGAAAGAGCAGGAAGATATGTAAATATTCTTCTTGTGTATAAGCATAAAAAAGAAGCTTGAATTTCAAGCTTCAAAAAAATAAAAGCGCGAGACGGGACTCGAACCCGCGGCCTCGACCTTGGCAAGGTCGCGCTCCACCAACTGAGCCACTCGCGCATAAGCGGGTGATGGGAATCGAACCCACATATCCAGCTTGGAAGGCTGGTGTTCTACCACTGAACTACACCCGCAAGTGTTGTTTATCTGTGTCCCTCAAGGACAATACCTATAATACAATAGATAATTAGATATGTCAACACTTTTTTGAAAAAAATTAAAAAAATAAATTTTTGCTACAATAAATACATTTCATACGGGAAATCAACCACGATTTAGACTGCGCCACAGGGTAGTTCTGCTGATGCCTAACTTGCGGGCTGCCACAGACTGATTTCCGTTGCAATTTTTTAATACCTGTTGGATAACACAGCGATTTATTTCATCTAACGACAGATTACAATCCAGTTGTATACAGGATGAAGATGCAGTATCAATACGGGCAGGGAAAAGCTGTCTTTCCTGTACCAGAATATCTTGTATTACAGAATTTGACAAATAAAGAGAATTTGTCTTTATCACGGCTTGCTTTAAAATTCGTTTAAGCTGGGCATGATTTCCGGGATAATCATATTCTGTTAATGCGCATATCGCATCATCATCCAGAGCAATCAGCTGTTTTCCGAAAGCTTCATTTAGTGTATTTATGTATAAGGCACACATAGAAGGAAGGTCTGTCTTTTGCTCACGCAAAGGTGCGACAGGAATGACAATACAATCTAGGGCGTTGGCATACTCTAGGGCAACAGCGGGAGCCGGCTTTTTGTATTCCTTACAGCAGGAAAAAATGAAACGGTTTCGTACATGAGCATTTGTATCTAAAATGACAGAGAGTAACCACTTTTGTTTCTCTGCTGATAATTTTTGCAAATTGGAAATATAAATAGTATTGTCATTATCTGTGAAAGGTGAATGAAAGCTGTTGATGAGAAAATTCCAGTTTTTTTCATTGAGCAAATCACAGTTGATTTTATAAAGAGGATGATTGTGGAGCTTGCTGTCTATATAATAGAGATAAGCAAGGCAATCCTCTTCTGTACCGTATTCTCCGGTCAGCATAAGATTGGGAGAAAATTTTTTCATGGATTTTGCGTCTTTTCGCAGTTTTTTGGCATGACTTCCGGTATTGCAGATACTTGTTGTAAGAGTGTTCTGTGTATCTTCTCTATTCAGAATGCTAATGCCGTACTTAGAATGGTTTACAGGAAGCTTGGAAGGAGTCAGGCAAAAAATCAGATAAGACTCAGGGGCAGTGTCAACAAAACGGGAAGACACAGCATACAGCTTATTTGCTGCAGTAATAAAGAAAGAACGTCTTTCTTTTGAAAGGCAGGAAGGAACTTCTTTTTGCAGCTGTGTTTGTATTGCTTGGAGAAAATTTCCCTGTAAGGTAGAATATAAAAGTGTGCCGTTTTCATTCAGAAGAAGATAATCGCCAAAGCCGGTTTTTAAAGTTTCCTTCAGCATAGATAAAGTAACGACAGACTTTTGGCTGATTTCCCAAAGGTAAAGAGCGTGATTAACAGCTGTTTCCAGACTTTCTGCACTGGATGTCAGGAGTATAGGAGTCAAGCCTGCTTTTCGCGCAGCCTCATAAGCAACCGTATCGCAAATGACGGTTTGATAATTCTGAGCAGAAAGCGTATGCAGAGTATGAAGCGCCGTTGCAGTGTCAGATATTGAAAAAACAGGAAATTCTGCTTTTAAAAGAGAACGCAGAGTCTGAGCGGCTTTTGTAAGAGAGGGATGCCCCAGCAAAGCAAATTTTGTGTGGGTAGCCTCTGCTGTTTTTAAGCAACGCAGAATATCATAGTAGCCAATACCAAGGTCGATGACTGGGATGGGAACGCTTTTTTTGATTAAGTCGGCAGTATTTGCCCGAGATATAATAATATCAAAATCGGAATAATATTCTTTGGCAAGAGCAGCGCCTTCTTCCATGCTTCCAAGGAGAGAAACAAAATCCAAATCTTTTCGTTGACAAGCATATTCTTCCATTAATTGTTTTAAACCTTCATAAGGTGCAATTCCTAAAATCCTGATTTTTTTGCTCATATTTCTCCTCCTATTGTTTCAAATATAAACATATTATAAAAGAGAATAGTTGAAAATAAAATGGAAAATCCGATAAAATAAGAGAAAAGATGTTTCAAAAAGGAACATTGGGAGAAAGTGGAGGAGGAAAAATCATGAAGTTTGTATTAATTCCGGATTCTTTTAAAGGAACATTAAGCTCTGTTCAGATTTGTAAAATTACCGCTGAAAAAATAAGAGAGCATTTTCCTGACAGTGAAATTACGGAAATTCCTGTGGCAGACGGAGGAGAAGGCTCGGTAGACGCATTTCTTTTCGCTTTAGGAGGAGAGAAGGTAAATGTAAAGGTGAAAAATCCATATTTTGAAGATATGGACAGCTATTTTGGATTGCTTGACGAAGGGAAAACGGCAGTCGTGGAAATGGCGTCCTGCGCAGGGCTGCCATTGGTAGAAAAGCGAAAAAATCCTAAGCTGGCTACAACCTACGGAGTAGGACAGTTAATGGTGGAAGCTGCAAAAAGAGGAGTCGAGAAAATTATTGTAGGCTTAGGGGGCTCTGCTACCAATGACGGAGGATGCGGAGCAGCCGCAGCAGCAGGCGTAAAGTTTTATAACAAAGAAGGAAAGGAATTTATTCCCACAGGCGGAACGGTTATTGACATAGAGCGTATTGATTTATCGGGAATGAATGAGGTCTTTAAAAATATTGAGCTGATAGCCATGTGTGATATTGACAATCCTATGTATGGACCTTTTGGCGCTTCTTATGTTTTTGCTCCGCAAAAAGGGGCAGATGCAGAATGTGTAGAGGAGTTGGATGAAGGAATGAAAAATTTAAGCAGAGTTATCACAAGAACTATCGGAAAAGATATCGGTGAAATGCCGGGAACCGGTGCAGCGGGTGCAATGGGGGCAGGTATGGTAGCCTTTTTCAATGCGAAGCTTCAGATGGGAATACAGACAGTGCTGGATACCGTTAAATTTGATGAGAAAATTGCCGATGCGGACTATATTTTTACAGGAGAGGGAAAGCTGGACTCTCAGAGTCTGAGAGGCAAGGTTGTTATGGGGATTGCCAAAAGAGCGCAGGAGCAGGAGAAAAAAGTGATTGCCGTTGTAGGAGGAGCAGAAGATAAGAATATAAAAGAAGCGTATTGCATGGGCGTCACAGCAGTATTTCCTATTAACAGGCTTCCGCAGGATTTTTCAGTCAGCAGACAGTACAGTGTTGAAAATTTAAGTTGTACTGTGGATAATATTTTGCGATTGCTGAAATAGAACAGTAAGAAATTAAGCTGAGAATATTTATACATTTCAGTTTTAGCTTATGAAAATGTATAAATATTCTCTCGTTGTTGTTTAAGCTTGTTTTACAAAACGGTTGTAGATATATTGATTTGCTTTCACTTCTAAATTATCATCTAAGGGAGTTAAATCTCCTTTTCCATATTTTCTTTCCAAAGCATTGGAGAGAAGATAGTCACATATATGAGGATTTTTCGGAAGAAGTGGTCCGTGCAGATAAGTGCCGATTACATTTTTATAAAGAACGCCTTCTGTGTGGTCTTCTCCGTTGTTTCCGTGTCCGTATAAAACCTTTCCGAATGGTTTGTTATCTCCGATATAGGTTCTGCCGCCATGGTTTTCGAAGCCTACAATCGGGAGAGGGAATATTTCATTTTCCAGTACAATGTTGTCAATAAGACGAGGTTCACCCTGTTCTGTATGCAAATCCACCAAAGAGAGTCCCTCCATAGTTCCCTCAGAGGTTTTGTAGTAATGTCCTAAAAGCTGGTAGCCGCCGCATACGGCAATAACGCTGCCGCCGTCCTCAATATAATTCTTAAAATTTTTCTGAATGCTGCGAAGCTTGTTGCAAACCAGCATTTGCTCTCGATCAGATCCGCCGCCTAAAAGGACAATGTCCAAATTGGAAAAATCAATATGGTCTTCTAAGGAAAATTCAATTGTTTCTGCTTCAATACCTCTCCATAAGCTGCGTTTTGTCATACACTGAATATTGCCTCTGTCTCCGTACAGATTTAAGAGGTCCGGATATAAATGTCCAATTGTTAATTTCATCATTTCCTGCCCTCCATTTTCTTTAAAAGATTATGTGTGGTATAAAGTCCTGTATAATTTACAAGGACATACAAATTTTTCGTTCCGTTTTGAATTTTATTTTCAATAGCTTTTTCAATATCTTGTTCAACATCAGAGGGAATATCCACATATTTCAGTCGAAGCGCCATATCCAGACAACGAATACCGCAGACAGTGATAGAGGCAGTGTTTGTATCTTTTAAACGATCAAAATCCACATCCCAGAGCCAAGAAATATCAGTACCATCCTGACTGTTATCATTAATTAAAATAATGATATCTTTTGGGCTGGTATCTGTCATAACAGCAGAAATATTCTGATTAAAACCTGCCGGGTTTTTAGCGAGGTTCAGCATGACTTTAGTGCCTCGGATTTCAAATAGTTCGTTTCTTCCGAACTGAGGAGTGAAATTTCCTAAAACATCATTAAAATGTTCAAGAGAAATATTTGCCATGGAGGCAGCGCCGTAAACAGCTAAAATGTTATAAACGTTATAAAATCCTCTGTAATTTGCTTTTACATGGAAGTCGTTTACGTCAAAAGTAATACCGTCGTCAAGCCTTACATTTGTTCCGTCAAAATCTAAATGAGGACGTTTAAATCCGCAGTGCGGACAATAATAATCTCCTAACTGGCTGTAATGGTAGAAATGGTACTGCATTTTTTCACCGCACCGTTTACAAAATCTGCCCTCTCGTATTTCTCTGCTGTTTTCATCTGATAGGACTTGTTGGCTAATTCCGTAAGCAGCATATTCATTTTCGTTATCAAGAGCCAAGAAAGTGGATAAAGAGTCGTCTCCGTTTACAAGAAGCTTCATGTTGGGAGCCATTTTCATGGCTTTTGATAAAAGGTTCATCGTGGTGTCGATTTCTCCGTAGCGATCCAACTGGTCTCGAAACAGATTGGTAAGAACCATAAAATCCGGCTGAAAATGAGGAAAAACTCGAACGGTAGAAGCTTCATCAATTTCAATGCAGGCATAATCTGCTTTTAAATGTCCTGAAAGCCCTGTGTTGAGTACAAAAGCAGAGACGACACCATTTAACATATTAGAGCCGGTGCGGTTGCAGATTACTTTTTGCCCATTTGCCTCCAAAACGGAAGCTAATAAGTTATTGGTAGTTGTTTTGCCGTTTGTGCCGCATACCACAAAAATATCTTTTTTTACTTCCTTTGCCAGTTCAGAAAGGATGGGTGGATATATGGAGAGAGCGGCTTTTCCTGCCAACGTAGCCCCTTGTTTTCCGGTGAGACGGCAGGCTGTTTTGATGAAGTGTGCACTCCATACAGCGAAAAGTCTTCGTATATTCATGATAAATTCATTCCTTTATTTTGTAGTGTGTGTATTGTTTTCTTCCAGTATTCATTATACATAAAGAAAAGAAAGAGCACAATAAGAAATCTAGGGAGGCGCTATATATGGGAAATGAATTTAAAAATATACTGTTATTATATTTGAGAACGTGAGTATATATTGAAATATATTTATATTATTCCTATACTAAATCCGGATAGCCATGATATCTTTGAGTATTTCGTTCGCGGAACCAGCCAGTTATTAGATAAAAACGGCGATGGAATTCCAAGTAATGACTTATATGCAGACATTACAGGTGACGAGTGGATTGGTTATCTTTATACAACTGATGAAAGCAAAACAAGAACTGGTGATATCGGATATGAATCAAAAGATTTAGATGGAAATGGTTGGCTCGGTGACGATTCCTGGGCTAGTGGCTACGATATTAACCGCAACTTTGATTTCCAGTGGGCTCCTGAACATGCCGGAATAAGCGGCGGTCTTTCAGCTGCATCCGAAATTGAAACACAGCATATTCAAAATTTCCTTAAAGAAACACCTTTAGACGCTTTAGTAACTGTTCATACCGGTATTCAGGCTGTATTATATCCTTGGGGATATCGCGATACAGATCAGTCCAATCCTGAAGAAGTTGCAGATATTGAGTTTATGGCAAACACAGCTGAAAAAATGAGAAAAGCAATTGAACAGACTACTGAAAGAAACTACTATGTAAGTAATTCTTACCATGATTATCAGACATATTCTGAATTGTTAGATTACGCTTATGGCGTACATGGAATTCATACTTACACCATGGAAGTTATTTGTGAAGGTTATGACGAATCTGTAAGTTATAAACCTGATCGTAATCCTGATGCTTACGAAAATCCAGAAAACTTCGATATCTGTCTGTGGAATGATCCAAAATGGGAAGGAAGCCGCAAAGAATATATTCCTTACGAAGATTTTGTTGAAATAATGGAAAAAAATGGTTTAAGTCCTGAAACTGTAAAAGTTGTAGACAGAACTACAAAAGAAGAAAAAACATTATCAGAAATGAAACCTGCCTATATCTATGTTAGCTCCAGTGAACGTAATCAACGTGGAACATACGTAGCAGAAGATCAGGATAAGCTGGTAGAAGGTGCAAAAAATGCTTTCCTTGAAATGGTTTCTGCTGAAAATGGGGAGAAAGTAGTTGGATGGAAAGCGATTGACGGAAAATGGTATTACTTTAACGAATATGGAGTTATGGAAACCGGCTGGGTATCCGTAGATGGTCATTGGTATTACTTTAACGAATATGGAGTTATGGAAAACGGCTGGGTATTTGTAGACGGACATTGGTACTACATGGATCAATGGGGAGCAATGGAAACTGGCTGGGTATTTGCAGACGGACATTGGTACTATATGGATCAATGGGGAGCAATGCGAACTGGCTGGGTATCTGTAGACGGACATTGGTACTATATGGATCAATGGGGAGCAATGCGAACCGGTTGGGTATCTGTAGGTGGCTATTGGTATTATATGGATCAGTGGGGAGCAATGCAGACTGGTTGGGTATTTGTAGATGCCTATTGGTATTATCTGAATAGCGATGGAAGTATGGCGGCTTCTCAGTGGATAGGAGATTATTATGTACAGGCAGACGGGGCTATGGCAACGAATACATGGATTGACAGATATTATGTAGATGCGTCGGGCAGATGGGTAAAAAATGCTTAAAACATTATATACATTGGTATAGTAATAAAGAGCCTGTAAGAGCAGGCTCTTTATTAACGAAGTCAAAGAATACAAAGCTCTATTCTTGAGAAAATTAGAAATATGAAAAAACTATTGATATTTCCAGAAGTATATGTTAAAATGTCACTGTTGTTGCAAGACAAAGTCTTACATACAATGCCCAGATAGCTCAGTTGGTAGAGCAGAGGACTGAAAATCCTCGTGTCGCTGGTTCGATTCCGGCTCTGGGCACTTTAATCAAACATATCTTTGACATAGAAATGGGGCTTAAAATACCGTTGTTGAGGCAGGAATGCTTTGGCAGCGGTATTTTTTTCATAGGAAATTGCGTCCTATGAAAAAAATGCTCCGCAGGGATGCGCAGCTCGCGGAAATGAAATCATTACTTTGTGAACCGCGCGCGCAGATTGCGCAACAGCGAAATCTTTTTTATTACATAGGAAATTGCATTGTTGCGTAATCTTTTTATGTTTCAGAATAAGGGTTGTATAAAATGACTAAAATAAAAAGAAAATATTTATATATATGCAAAATAGTAAAAAATTCTATATAAAAACAAAAATTTTATATGTATTTTTTTGGGCGAAGTGCTATAATGATGCTCACTGTTAAAACACGAAAGGAGATATTTATGAGGAAGCAGAGATTAGCACGCATTGGGGCGGCAACACTTGCAGCTGTGCTTACTGTACAGGGAATGGGATTTTCTTCCACAGTATATGCAAAGGAAGAACCTGTCAGAGTGAAAGCGGACTCACAGACACAGATGAGTTCAGAACCGGAGCAGGTAGCGGTGAAGGATTACGGCAGCAATTCTGCCAGAACACAAAACTTCGACAGTGATTGGAAATTCAATTTAGGAGATGTATCAAATGCACAGACTCCGACGTTTGATGATTCAAAATGGAGAACACTGTCCTTACCCCATGATTACAGTATTGAGCAGGAATACTCCCAGTCATTGGAAGCGGAAAGCGGTTATTTGCCGGGAGGAGTAGGCTGGTATAGGAAGAATTTTACTTTAGGTGAAGAAGCCAAAGGAAAACGTATTCGCATTGATTTTGACGGTGTGTATATGAATGCCACTGTTTATGTGAATGGAAAAGAAGTAGGTACGCATCCTTATGGATATACACCGTTTTCTTTTGATATTACAGATTATATCAGTTATGACAAAGAAAATACCATTGCAGTAAAGGTAGATCATCAGACACCTTCCAGTCGCTGGTATTCCGGAAGCGGTATTTACAGAAGCGTGAACCTGACAACCACCAATGATGTTCATGTGGATTTAAACGGAATTAAAGTAGAAAGCAATAATCTGGAAAAAGAGGCAGGGAAAACTGTAAATACAGATGTAAAAACGACAGTTGTCAATGGCTCAAAAGAAGCAAAAAACATTACAATAACACACACAGTATTCAAAAAAGGTGAAAAACCAGATAAAGCAATTGGGACTTTTACAACAGAGGCACAGGAGATTGGAGCAGGTAAAAAAACTGAAATTTCAGCTACCGTACCGGTGAAAAATCCTGAGCTTTGGTCCGTAGAAAATCCGGCGCTTTATACTATTCGTACAGAAGTAAAAGCAGGAGACAAGCTTTTAGACAGTTATGATACAGAATATGGTTTCCATTATTTGAATTTTGATACAGAAACGGGATTTCAGCTAAACGGAAAAAATGTAAAATTAAAAGGTGTATGTATGCATCATGACCAAGGGGCATTGGGAGCAGTTGCCAATCGCCGTGCAATAGAGCGTCAGGTGGAAATTCTTCAGGAAATGGGATGTAACTCCATTCGTGTAACACATAATCCTGCATCAAAGGATTTAATTGAAGTTTGTAACGAAAAAGGTATCTTAGTAATCGAAGAAGTATTTGATGGCTGGCATCGTGCAAAGAACGGGAACAGTAATGATTATTCTGTATGGTTTGAAAAAGCCATTGAAGAAGATAATGCCATTCTGGGAAAAGAAGCAGATATGACATGGGCAGAATATGATTTAAAAGCAATTATGAAGCGTGACCAGAACGCACCATCCATTATTGAATGGTCTCTCGGAAATGAAATTCAAGAGGGAGCAGGTGGTAGCGGATATGCAGAAAGAGCAGACAAGCTGATTAAATGGGCAAAAGAAGCAGATGCTACGAAAACTCTTACTATTGGAAGCAATGCAGTTAAAAGAGGTGACTGGGAACAGGTTTCTATTGGAGATAAGCTTACAAAAGCAGGTGGCACATCAGGAACAAACTATTCTGACGGAGCAAGCTACGATAAAATTCATAAAGAACATCCGGATTGGAAATTATATGGTTCTGAAACAGCATCATCGGTAAACAGCCGTGGAATTTACTCTGTTACAGGTAATCAGGAGGCTACTTCAGATCAGCAGCTTACTGCTTATGATAATTCAAGAGTAAACTGGGGAGCACTGGCAAGTCAGGCGTGGTATGATGTTATTCAGAGAGATTTTGTAGCAGGAGAATATGTCTGGACAGGATTTGACTACATAGGTGAGCCGACTCCTTGGAATGGGACTGACCCAGGAGCAAAAGGCACATGGCCATCACCGAAAAATTCCTATTTTGGAATTATTGATACAGCAGGATTTCCGAAAGACAGCTATTACTTCTACCAGAGTCAGTGGAATGAAGAAGTAAATACACTTCATGTGCTTCCGGCATGGAATGAAGATGTTGTGAAGAAAAACTCAGATGGAACAGTTCCTGTTGTAGTTTATTCTGATGCGAAAGAAGTAGAATTATTCTTTACTCCGGCAAATGGGGGAGAGAAGAAATCTCTTGGAAAGAAAACTTTTAAGACAGAAACGACAAAAGCAGGATATAGTTATCAAGTATTAGAGAATGGTAAGAAAAAACATAAAGATTTATATATGGAATGGCAGGTTCCTTATGAAGCAGGCACATTAGAAGCAGTTGCCAAAGACGCAAAAGGAAATGTAATTAAGGATACAGAAGGTCGTTCCGTAGTAAAAACAACAGGTGAAGAAGCGAAGCTGTCAGCAAAGACAGATAGAAACTCCATTCAGGCAGATGGAAAAGACCTTTCTTATATTACCGTAGATGTTACGGATAAAGATGGAAATATTGTGCCAGATGCAGCAAATCGTGTTACCTTTGATGTACAGGGAGCAGGAAAACTGGTTGGTGTAGATAACGGAAGTTCACCGGATCATGACTCTTATAAAGCAGATAACAGAAAGGCTTTCAGTGGAAAAGTTCTGGCAATTGTACAGTCTACAGAAAAAGCAGGAGAAATTACGGTTACTGCGAAAGCAGACGGTTTAGAGTCTTCCACAGTAAAGATTACGACTACGCCGGTAAAAGAAGAACCGTCAGAACGTTATGTCGAAAGCTATAAGTATTCAAAATCTTATTATGTAAAAACAGGTACAAAACCACAGTTGCCTAAGAAAATTGAAGCACAGTATTCAGATAGAACAAAGGAAGATGTAGCTGTTAAATGGGATGAAATCAGTGATGAACAGATTTCTAAAACAGGAAGCTTTACAGTAGAAGGAACCGTTGGTAAGAGAGACATCACTGTAAACATTAATATGATTGACGATGTGGCAGCGTTGTTGAATTATTCAGGAGCAACACAAAAGGGTGTAAAACCACAGCTTCCGGACGTAAGACCGGCAGTACTGCCTGATGGAACTGTTTTAGCAGCTTCTTTCCCAGTACAATGGGATGAAAAAGATGCGGATACTTTCCAAAAGCCGGATGAGATTGTGACAGTTAACGGTTCTGCTGATATTTTCGGAAAAACAATTCCGGTAACAGCATCTATTCGTGTACAGAAAGAAGATATTAAAATTGGAAGCAGTGTAACAAATGTTGCAAAACTTTCACAGAACATTCAAGGTTCTGATACATTAGAAGCTATTAAAGACGGAAAAACGGAGATGTCTTTAAATAACGATGGCGGTCCAAATGAAAGTGCATGGAGCAACTGGGATGCTTCTCAGAAAGGAACGAAAGAGGCAGAGCTTACTTTTACCTTCGATACACAGCAAAGAATTGGTGAAATTGTTATCCACTTTGCAAAGGACAACAATAGCATTCGTTTCCCGGATGCAGGAACAACAGAAATCTTTGTATCTGAAACAGGAAAAGACGGAACATGGGAAAAAGTAGAGGTTAAAGAACACATTGGTGAAGAAAAAGATAGAGTAAAAGCATATCGTTACGAAATAGCGCCTGTTACAGCTACTTATGTCAAAGTAAAAGTAGTAAATGCCAATGCAACTGATACAGGAAACAGAAAACCATGTACAGCAATTACAGAGGTGGAACTGAAAAAGGCAGAAGGCTCTTTTAAAGTGAATGAAACAGCAGAACTTGAAGAAGTCAAAGTAGGAGAGCGTGTTCTTCCAAATGCAGCTTATGCACTGGACAGCTATTCCGTACCGGAAACAGATGCAGCAGTAACTGCAAAAACAAAAGATAACGCATCTTTGACAATCCTGCCAAAACATGAAAATGTAGTACGTATGATTTTAGAGTCCGAAGACCATAAAGCAACAAAGAACTTTGCAGTGAGAATGGGAGAAGAGGAAACCGTTCTTCCGGATGATGACAGCAGAGACTATCCGGTGGAAAAAATTACTGCAACAGCAGGAAGCGAATACAAACCGGGAACTGCTAATGAAGGTCCTGTTAAATATGTTCTTGACGGAAAAGCAGAAACACATTGGCATACAAATTGGAGTGTATCAGGAGAAGGTTCAAAACCGGAACACAGAACAGTGACATTACAGTTGGGAAATGACGAGGAAGAAGCGCCAATGATTGATGCTCTGCGCTATATGCCAAGAAGTAATGGAGCAAACGGACGTGTGACAGAATATGAAATTCAGTATAGTCTGGATGGAGATAAGTGGCAGACAGCTGCAACAGGAGAAATAGATAAAAAACAGACCGGCTGGATGATTTTAGGATTTGAAGAACCGGTACAGGCAAAATATGTGCGTTTTATAGGTACACATACAACTTCAGACCAAGGAAATGATAAACACATGGCAGTATCAGAGCTTCGTGCAAGAGTAGCCACAGAAGCTCCGGCGCCATCAGAAAAGTATACCATCACAGCAAATGTAAATGATAAAACCATGGGTGCGGTGACACTTGACAGTGAAACAGGTGAGTATGAAAAAGGTACAAAAGCAACATTGACTGCTGTACCTAAAGAAGGCTTTGCTTTTGTGAATTGGACGATTGACGGACAGGAAGTAAGCAAAGAAAATCCTTATATTCATACAGTAGAAACAGATGCTACAATTACAGCTAATTTTGAACGGATAGAAGTTGAAAATGAAGGCTGGGTTCAGACAGAAAACGGTTGGGAATATTATGAAAACGGTCAGAAAGTAGTTGGCTGGAAAGAAGTTTCCGGAAAATGGTATTACTTTGAAGAGAACGGACTTATGCAGACCGGCTGGGTATTTGTAAATAACCATTGGTATTATATGGACCAGTGGGGAGCAATGTGCATCGGCTGGGTAGCAGTAGACGGACATTGGTACTATATGGACCAGTGGGGAGCAATGTGCACTGGCTGGGTATCTGTAAATGGACATTGGTACCACATGGACCAGTGGGGGGCAATGCAGACCGGCTGGGCGCTTGTAGACAGTAATTGGTATTACTTGAATACAGACGGAAGCATGGCAATCGGCTGGGTAGCAGTAAACGGACATTGGTATTATATGGACCAGTGGGGAGCAATGCAGACCGGTTGGGCACTTGTAGACAGTAATTGGTATTACTTGAATACAGACGGAAGCATGGCAATCGGCTGGGTAGCAGTAAACGGACATTGGTATTATATGGACCAGTGGGGAGCAATGCAGACCGGTTGGGTACTTGTCGGTAGCGATTGGTATTATTTGAATACAGACGGAAGCATGGCAAGCAGCCAATGGATTGACGGCTATTATGTAGACGCATCCGGAAAGATGAAATAATACCTGAAAGATTTAAAAGATATTAAGCTATAACAGAAAAGGAGTATACTGAATGAAAAATTCATTTGGTATGCTCCTTCTTTTAGAGGTTTATAAATTTTTTATTTTATGGAAAGCATCCTGTGCGGCAATCGCACCGTCATTTACTGCGGTTACAACCTGCCGTAAGTGCTTTTGTCTTACATCGCCTGCACCATACAAAAGAGGAACCTTTGTTTCCATGGTGTCATTTACAAGGATGTATCCATGTTCATCTAATACGTTGAGAGGTTTTAAAAAGTCCGTTACAGGTTCTGCGCCGATATAAGGGAAAATACCGGAGATGTTGAGGGTGCGTTCTTCTTTTGTAATCACATCCGATATTTTTAGACCGGTTACCTGTGTTGTATCATCGAGAACTTCTATGGGAACAGCCTGCTGAATAATTTCAATTTTAGGGTTAGATGTTGCTGCATCTACGGCAATTTTATCTGCCCGAAATACATTCCGGCGCATAATAATATAAACTTTGTTGGCAAATTGTGTAAGGTATACCGCTTCTTCTAAAGCAGAGTTGCCTGCGCCGATAACAGCAATATCTTTATTCCGATAAAAGGCTCCGTCACATACAGCACAGTAGGAAATGCCTCTGCCGATATTTCTTTCTTCACCGGGAATGTTCATCAGACGTTCTTTTGTTCCGGTAGCTACCAGAACAGCAGGCGCTTCAAAAACTGTACCGTCTGCACAGATAACCTGTTTTTTTTCGCCATCGATAACTTCAGTGACCATTCCGTATTCATAAACAGCCCCAAAGCTGGTAGAATGTTCAAACATATCAAAGGCGAGCTGAGAACCGGATTCCGATTGAATACCGGGCCAGTTGCTGATTTCATTTGTTTTTAATAATTTTCCACCGGGAGCGCCGCCTTCAAGCATTGCAGTCTTAAGCCCTGCTCTGGAGGCATAGATGGCGGCTGTCATACCGGCGGGACCTGCCCCGATAATAATAAAATCATATTCTTTTTTCATATCCATGCCACCTTTCTGCAAATTAAAGTGATTTCATTTTCTGTTCAATTACCGGTTTAGGAAGAAAGCCGATAGCAGAGTCTTTTACCTGTCCGTCCTTGATAAAGAAAATAGACGGTACCGTTGTAACCTTCCACTGTCTTGTTAATTCCGGGTTTTCATCAATATCTATCTTTACAACTTTAAAATCCTGTGTTTCAGCATCTAACTGCTCTAATACTTGTCCCAGCATTTTGCAAGGTCCGCACCATGTTGCGAAAAAGTCTAAAAGAACCGGTTTGGAGGACTCTAATACCTCACTGTTAAAATTATTTTCATTTATGTGTAAGATTGCCATAATTGTTTTTCTCCTTTGCTTTGTTATTTTTTAGTTGATATCTGCATTATAACCATCATGCTGATGATAGTCTGTGACAAGGTCACATATTTATACGAAAAATGGAAAAAATCTTAAAAAGTAAGGGAAAAGCGTTTACGAATACTCTTTAAATTGTTATAATAAGACGTAATATTAAGGGATTTGGTTGGCAAAAGAAGGAGAGTATATGAGAGGAATTGAAGAACTGTCAGAGCTTTTAAAAAGTGATGAAATCAACAGTTTAGGTAAAGACCTTGGAAAGAGAATACAGGATAAATTAGAGCGAAGCGGCATCTACTTTCATATCTTTGCCAGAGTGAAAGAGGCAGGTTCAATCTGGCATAAGCTGGAATGGAAAAAGGAAGAATATCTCCAAAAGAATAAAAAGATGCAGGACATTGTGGGAATTCGAATTGTACTATATTATATGGATGATATTGCAATCTGCAAAGAAATGCTGAAAAATACGTATTCCATTATTGAAAAGGACTCCCATGAAGACAAACCAAAGGTAAATGAATTTAATCCCCTCCGAATGAATTATGTCTGTCGTATTCCGGAAGAATTTATTGAGCGGTTTCCGGAAAAGCTATGGGAAGATTATCGAATTGACAAAACTTTTGAGGTGCAGATAAGAACAACTTTTTCAGAAGGTTGGCATGAAGTAGATCATGAGGTGCGTTATAAGCATAAAGAAGCATGGGAACAGCACTATGAATTTTCAAGGGAACTCAACGGAATTTACGCAACTTTAGAGGTTTGTGACAGGAGCATGGTAAATCTTCTGGAAAGGCTGGCGTACAGAAATTATAAAAACATGGAAATCGAGGCTATGGTTCGCCATAAATTCCGGTTGCGGTTTGAAAATCCTACCATATCCGTACCGCTGAAAGAGTTTCTGGAAAAGGATACAGAGCTGGTAAAGAAAATCTATCGCAGTGAAAGAGAAGAAACTATTCGTTTTTTTGCCAGTGATTTGTCGGAAGGAATTGCTCTGACGGTGGATAATTTGATTTTTGTATGCAATGAAGTCTGCTTAGGACGAAAGGACCTCGAAGACCGTACTCCGATGCTTATTCGTGAAAGAACAAAACAGTGGCAGGAAAGGCAAAAAATTTCCATTAATATGGAGAAATCTGTTGACACAGAGTTTTACTTATAATATAATATAACAGTATGACGTAGTTTGAATATGCTTAACCAAAAGCCCCGGTATAGCAGGTTCAAGTACGCTATTTGAAATTTTTGATAAAATATTCTATATTGTTGATAATAGGAGGTAAAACCATGAATACTTATATGGCTAATCCAGATAAGATCGAAAGAAAATGGTATGTTGTAGACGCTGAAGGACAGACATTAGGACGTCTTTCATCTGAAATTGCTAAGGTTTTAAGAGGAAAAAATAAACCTGTTTTCACACCACATATTGATACAGGTGATTATGTAATCGTAGTAAACGCTGAAAAAATCAAAGTTACAGGTAAAAAAATGGATCAGAAAATCTATTATAACCACTCTGATTATGTTGGCGGAATGAAAGAAACAACATTAAAAGAAATGATGGACAAAAAACCTGAAAGAGTTATTGAGCTTGCTGTTAAAGGTATGCTTCCAAAAGGACCTTTAGGAAGATCCATGATTAAAAAATTACATGTATACGCTGGACCAGAGCACAATCATGCAGCTCAGAAACCAGAAGTATTAACATTTTAATAGGAGGTAATGAACAGTGGCTAGTACAAAATTCTATGGAACAGGAAGAAGAAAATCATCTGTAGCTCGTGTATACTTAGTACCAGGTACAGGTAAAATCACAATCAACAAAAGAGATATTGATGAATATTTTGGATTAGAAACATTAAAAGTTGTTGTTCGTCAGCCATTAACACTGACAGAAACACTTGATAAATTTGACGTTTTAGTAAACGTTCATGGTGGCGGATTTACAGGACAGGCTGGTGCTATTCGTCATGGTATCTCCAGAGCATTATTAGAAGCTGACAGCGAATACAGACCTGCATTAAAAGCAGCTGGATTCTTAACACGTGATCCACGTATGAAAGAAAGAAAAAAATACGGTCTCAAAGCAGCTCGTCGTGCGCCTCAGTTCAGCAAGAGATAATCTTCGGAACTCGGATTTACGTTCAAATCCTTGTTTTACAAGGGTTTGTGGAGTTGTCAGATGTGGTGAAAAGCGGTGGAATTTACTCAGTTCGCAACGCATTTGCAACACGTTTGCAACAAAAATATCTAAAAAATATAGGACACTTTTCGGTGATAGACACTGGAGAGTGTCCTTTTTTGTTATGCAGATTCTGCATCGGCAATTACGATGTCCTCATTTTCTAAGGTTTTGTTGATTGCGTCTACAAGAACCTGCATATCTAAGTGAGTATAAACTTTTTCTGTCAAAGTCATAGCACCGGAGTGCCCCACAATTTTCTTGATTGTTGTATCCTGAACACCAGCTTCCGATAACATGGAAATACAGGTATGCCGGGTACAATGTGGTGTACGGTCAATTCCAATCTGTTCCACAAGAGGAGTCCAATAGCTGTCATAGTAATTGCGATAAAGAAATCTTTTGCCATCCTCTGTATGAAGAAGATATTCGCAATCAGGACAAGAATTATACCAGTCTTTATAGTAAGGCAGAAGCTTATCAGCAATCGGAACTTTTCGGATTCCGTTTTCTGTTTTGCTGTCAATTACATCAAAATACTGTTCTTCCAAATGCACATTTTCTTTCTTTAAATCAAGAAATTCGGAGATACGTGTGCCATTATAGAGTAGCATGAGGATGATCTGATAGTATTTGTCCTCTTTCATTGTCCAGACTTTTGCAACTTCTTCTTTCGTGAATTTTGTACGTGTATGCTTGTTTGGATTGCGGTCTTTGTACTGGGAGATTTCAACAAAAGTAGAATAATCTTTGTTGCAGATGTCATTCTTCAATGCAAATTCATATAACTGGTTGAACAGGATTTTGATTTTCTTCAATGTGGGATAATTCTTTCCGCAAGTGTCAATAACCTGTTGCAAGTCTGCCAGTTTTAAATCCTTGAAAACTCGGTTGTAAAGAATGCCACATGTTTTGTAAGATGCCTTGTATCCTTTAATATTGCTTTCGGATACCGTAGGAAATTTTTTCTTAGACCATTCCTCATACACTTCATCAAAAGTCATTTTGGCTGCCTTCGTATCATAAGGATTACGATTATAATCAGCCAGCATTTGCAATCCCTCTGTTTTTGTGGCGGCATATCCAATAATGATATATTCATTTACTTTCTTTTCTTTGACTGGATCAATGCGATAGCCTGTGGTTTTACGAACCATCCAAGGTTTTCTTCTTTTTCCAGATAGTTTTACTACACTTCCGTAGCCGTTCGGTAATTTCATATTAAAAAATCCTCCTTTAAAATTAGGACTCTTTTTTACCGTACCGTTCGTTCATGATTTTTTGAAATCTTCGTATTCGTTCTTCGTTTGAGATTTCTTCTGTTTCTTTTTCGGTCAGTTTTGCATTTGCGTAATAAGCAAGTGTTTTATCCTGCCACTTCTGATAAGATTCAAGACTTGTCTGATAGTCCTTGACTTCATTTCTTTTATCCTCAAATTCTTCCAAGAATAGACAGAGATCCTGATTTAACTCCGTAGAAACATCTTTGCCGTTAAAAGTAATAGCACATTCCCATCCATCATAATGTGGCGGGCGTTTGACTTCGATATTGAAGCCAAGTTCCTTTATCTTATCTAACTGAAATAAGAAATTCATAATATCAGAAAGATTTTCTAAAGGTTTTCTCTCGGCATCATACCCTATAAGATATGTGGATTCGCAGTCTAAAACTTTTGCGATTTCATTGAGCATAGCAATGGAAACTTCGATTTCTCCGCTTTCATATTTTTGGATTGTGCGAAGCGATTTCCCCAACAAATTTGCAAGCTCTGTTTGGTTGATACCTTTTTCTTTTCGAGCAGTACGGATTCTAAGTCCGATTTGATTGTTGTGTAACTTCTCATTACTCATCATTATTCACCTCACGCTTATCATATCATAGAAAAATACGAATTACAAGTGCATATTTATATAAAATAGTATTGACATGTGCAGAATAAGTGCATATAATGAAAATACGCATTGAAAGTACATATTAAAAAGGAAAGGAGAAATAAAATGAAGATAAACGTATTTAAAATGCAGATTTTGATGGGAGAAAGAGGATTAACAATTAAGAAATTGGCTGAGTTAAGTGGAGTGTCAAGGCAGACGATTTCCTGCATTATATCAGGAAAGAGCTGTACACCGCAGGTGGCATATAAAATTGCTACAGCTTTAGACCAAGAACTTAGTCAGATTGTAAAGGAGGATGTGGAAAATGGATAAAAGATTATATGTAGAATTGCCGCCATTTACGGGAAGAAATGTGCCTATTACGGAAATTGCAAAAGCAATCGGAAAAGATGCTCATTACGTTCGTATCGGGATACAGCAGGGAATTTTGAAATTTGGAGTGGCAATGAAGATGGGCGATTCCAATGAATTCAGTTATTACTGTTCTGATCGTAAAGTATGGGAGGAAACTGGATATTTCAATGGAGAGGCAAAAAAGCAGGGAAAAGAAAAAGCCCTTGCGTAACACAAGGACAACTTCTCAGAGCTTTTGATAACTCTATCTCGCAAATTCAGTATATCAAAGGCTCTGAGAGAATACAACGAAAATTTTAAAGGAGTCGAATTGAATATTTTTCAAGTAGTAAAAGAAAACGTAACTGCAAGGCAGGCAGCCGAGCAGTATGGGTTGAAAGTCAATAAAAACGGGATGGTCTGTTGCCCCTTTCATGATGATAGGCATCCCAGTATGAAAGTAGACAAAGGATTTTGCTGTTTTGCCTGTGGTGCGAAAGGGGATGTGATCACATTTGTGGCAGATTTCTTTCATCTTACACCATTGGAAGCTGCAAAGAAACTGGCAGAGGATTTTCGGATACCGATTTTTACGGATAGTTCAAAGAAAAGAAATACTGGTAAAGAGAAGGAAAAACCGAAAAGAACATTGTACCAGACCGAAAAGAAATTTGAAGAATGGGAACGGGAAAGTATCCGCATTTTATCAGATTATCTTCATCTGCTGAAAGAATGGAAAGTGAGCCATGCACCAAAAACACCAGAGGAAGAATGGAAAGCAGAATTTATAGAAGCCTGTCAGCAGACAGAAAAGATAAATTACTATCTGGATTTACTGGTGTTTGGAGAGTTACAGGACAGAATTGAATTTTTATTGGATAGTGGGAAGGATGTGAAAAGAATTGAAGAACGAATGGAAGAATATAGACGAAACAACAAGGAATAGACTGGAAGAAGCATTGGATCAGAGGGAAATGAACTCTAAGCCGTACTCTCAGGGATGGTTTGAGGATGGGCAGATTGATGAAGTAGCATTTTGTGAAAATTTCCTGCAAAGAATGCCATTGAAGTGTATCAACGGTATCTTTTTCAGTTATGATGGAATGTTGCCAGACAGCGAAGTAGAAAAAGAAATTTATAGAATGGTAAAACCGGTTCTTACGAAAGGAATTTCCAAGAAAGTAAAACAGCTTTTGGAGGTTCTAAAACTGGAAGCCTATTCAGAGGAACTTCCGGTGCAGATGGATCGTATCCATGTGAATAATGGAACTTATTTTTTGAATGGAGATTTTACAGAAAAGAAGGAGTTTTGCCTGAACCGCTTGCCTGTAAATTATGAAATGAAAGAAGCAAAGCCGGAACGGTGGCTGAAATTTCTTTCAGAACTGTTGGAGGAAGATGATATTTCTACCTTGCAGGAATATATGGGATATTGTTTAATCCCATCCAACAAGGCACAGAAGTTATTGATTATCTTAGGAAAAGGTGGGGAGGGGAAATCCCGCATTGGTTTGGTTATGAGAAAAATTCTCGGAACGAATATGAATGTAAGCAATATTCAAAAGGTAGAGCATAACCGTTTTGCAAGGGCAAATTTGGAATACCGACTTTTGATGGTGGATGATGATATGAAACTGGAAGCATTGAAAGACACCAACTACATTAAAACCATAGTCACTCTGGAGGATAAGATGGATTTGGAAAGGAAGTCAAAGCAGAGCGTACAGGGAAATTTATATGTCAGATTTCTCTGCTTTGGAAACGGAAGTCTGAGTGCCTTACATGACCGTTCCTATGGATTTTATCGCAGACAGATTATCCTTACGGTCAAAGATGTGCCGCCAGACAGAGTAGATGATCCCTATCTGATTGAGAAACTGCAAAGAGAAGCAGACGATATTTTCCTTTGGTGTCTGGAGGGATTGAAACGATTACTGAAAAATAAATATCGCTTTACCATCAGCGAACGTGCAAAGAAAAATCTACACGAAGCTATGGAATCCGGGAATAACATTATCGCTTTTATGCAGTCATCAGGGTATATCCGGTTGGAAGAAAATACAACGGCGACTTCTAAAAATTTATATCAGGCATATTGCCGCTGGTGTGAAGATAATACGGAAAAACCTATGAGTGCAAAAAGTTTTTCGGGGTACTTAAAAGAAAATGAAAAGAAGTATCACATTCATTATTCTACAAATATTCCCTCAGATAATGGAAAAAATGCCAGAGGATTTCAAGGAATTCATACGCAGATACGCATAGATAGCTACCGCTGATACCGATGAGATACAGATAAAAAAGAATTTTCCAAAGAAGCGTATATGCGTATATTATCAGGAAAATCAAGGGATTACAGGTTTCTGAAAAGTATGGGAGATACGTTTATACGCTTATACGGATAAAATTTGAATTTATTTTTTGAAGGGAGTGTCAGAAATGTTAAAGCAGCCGGAAAGAGAAAACAGAAATGTGAATGATTTATTTTATGAGATGGAGGGCAGACAGATACAAAAAATGAACAAGGTACTGGCAGACGTGGTGCTGACAAAAGCGGAGGAAAAAACTCTGATATGGCTTGCCGGATGGGAAGAAAGTACCGTAGATCATCTGCTGTCAGTCATAGAAAAAACAGCCCGGATACGGGCAGAGAAAAAGGGCGGATACGCCCATAAATCTAAATGTAAGTCCGAGAAGTAATCGGATTGTGTTAAACAAAACAAGCTCTCGGCGTTTGAGAGCGAAATACACCCATCGCACAAACTTCGTTTATGCTCTGCGTATTTCGCCCTTGCAGGGGGCAACCTGCCGACAGGCGGATAAGTTCGTAAACAGGTGCCTATGCACCTACTCACAATAAAATCAACGAGAGCTGGGAAAGGAGGATGCTTATAGGCAGACATTCATTTATTAGACAAAGTAAGCTGTCCAATGTGGCAGGAAGGATTGATTATATTTCCAATCCGAAAAGACAGGAATATCTCTATGCGACCTATCAGACAGAAGGGGCAACACCTGAATTTTGGAAAAATCTTGCAAGAGAAAATCAGTTGGATTTTAAGGCGAGTGGTTCAGCAGGGAAATGTATTGAAGGGCGTGAGTTTATCATAGCACTTCCAGAAAGTTTTGTTCAGTACAGGGCAGATGATGTGGTAAGGCTTTTTACGGAGACTTTTCATAAAAGATATGGTGTGGAGTGCATCGCTGCCCTTCATCATAACAAGACAAAGACGAATTATCATATTCATTTAGTATTCAGTGAACGGAAAATGTTGGAACAACCCGAAGTAAAGATTGCTACCCGAAATATGTTTTATGATGAGAAGGGAAAGCATAGACGCACAAAGAAAGAGGTTTTAGACAAGCAGGGCAATCTTCGGGCAGGGTGCAGTATTATCCCCAAAGGGGAAGTCTATGAAAGTCATATCTTCACAAAAAAAGAGGAATGGTTTAAGAACAAAGCCTTTACCAAAGAAGTAAAAGAACTGTTTACTGATACAATTAACTGCTATGTAAAAGAAGAATCAGAAAAACTTTCTGTATTCCAGCAGGGAGGCGTTTATCTGGCAACGAAGAAAATCGGAAAGAACAATCCGAAGGCAGAGGAGATAAAGGCAGACAATGCGGCAAGGCAGGAATGGAATCGGACAGTTGATGTGGCATTAGTCGAGGGTGTTCCTGAAAAGGATATTTTGAAAATCAAGCAGGAAAAAATCACAGACAAAACCTTGCAATCTATCAGGACACATGGTTGGCTGCCGGATATGTTCCGTCAGATTATCCGAGGTGCGAAAGACTTTTTACAGGAAGTAATTTTCAAATTTAAACTACCGCCAAAATCTGTGCCAAAGATTGATTTGCAGGAGTGGAAAGATATGCAGAAGGTTATGTATGAATTGCAGAGACAGTCCATGGAGATAAAACGCACACAGCAGGATATTTCTTCTTTGAAAAAGCAACTGTCAGAGTTACGAGGGTTCTTTAAAGGCAAAGAGCGAAAATCTCTGGAAGGGCGAATTGAACTGTTAGAGGATTTGGAAAAGCGTCTGCACAGGAGTATGGAGCAGATCGTAAAACGTGAAGGGTATCCAAATGTGCAATCCTTTCAGAAGGTCTATAACAAGGCAGAAAAACTGATTATAGAATACAATGAAGAACTGCGAGCATGGAAAAATCAGACGGAGCAGAAGAAAGAAAATCAGTTAGAACAGCCGAAAAAAGCAAGTGTACTAGAAAAACTGCACCGCTATCAGCAGGAAGGCAGACAGCAGCCGAAACGGTCAGTTAAAAAGAAAACTATGGATAGAGAACGATAAGAAAGGTGGAAATAATCGATACAGAAACAAGAGTAATTATAAAATTAAGAAGTAACATAGGGGATAATGTTGCCAAATAGATTGTTTATAAATGTGTAAAGCGAGTCTCTTGAGTAGCAATTTAATTGCACATCTAAAGAGACTGGGGTATAATATTTTTAGAAAGTAGAGTGTTAAGAAATCATTTTGGAAAACTGATTGCTTGGTGCTAGATTAAATTGTCAGACGGCATGTTGTCGGAGGCGTAAACAGCACTTTATTTTCGGTGCTTTTGCCTCCCCGACCGCGCAGTCTTGTGGGTGACCGCAGACTGTCAGCGGAGCAACCGCACACTGTCGTAGCTTTGTTTGAAAGGCAGGCTTCCTGCTTTTGAAATAAGGCCATGACAACAGTCACAGCCTTGGTAAATGTACTTTGAAAACTTCATCAATAAAGCCCTTGGTTATCGACCGCAGCCCGGATGGTTTCGGCATCGATTACTTTCCTGTCCTGTTGGGAGCCGATAGTCAGGGCGTCTGTCATCAGGTTATCGATCAGACGGGGATTGCCCTGGGTAAAGCTGTGTACAGCAGCAAGCGCAGAGGGATCAATGATGGAAGAAGCGGCTCCTGCAAGCTGCAGCTTATGCAGGATGTATTTTGAAACTTCGTCATCGAATAAGCCGGCATAGTTGTAATGAACGGTGATGCGCTGGCGAAGTGCCTCATGTACCGGTTTGGGGAGTGTATCGTTTAAATGGGATTCCCCGCACAGAATCAGGGTAAAGCAGTTTACGGAATCATAACCGTAATTCATGAGCATTTTGATGTCATTCAGAATACCGGTGCCCAGGTACTGTGCTTCGTCGATGGCAAGAAGTAGAGGCTGTCGTTTTTCCTTATAGAGGTAATAAATCTGTTCCTGAATGGCACGGAACATCCCGGTCTTTCCGCCTTTGTCGGATACACCAAGGATGGCGCATAGCTGCTTGTAGAAATCAGCAACGCTGATGGTGGACAGGCAGATGTATTCCATGTGAAACAGGCTTGGATTTAAACCGGAGGCAAAACAACGCAGGCAGAAGGACTTTCCCATGCCGGGTCTGGCGGTGAAAACACCAATGCCGCGGATATCTTTGAGATAATTCAGACGATTTGTCATTTCAGTAAAATCATGAGATACAAAGTGGTCTTTCTCTTTCAGCTGCTGTTTGTCGAATGGGTTGAAGGATAATCCGTAGTAGGAGTTATACATTAGTTGCACCCCCTGCTCTTGAGTAGTCAATGGCCGGAAGATTGCTACGTTTCGTATGGCAGTTATCATTGCGGTCAGTTCTGCGAATAGGGAACTTTTTATTTTCATATAGGATATAGGCAGAGTCCATGTCATCCGGAAGATAACGGACATTCACCTTTGCAGAAATGAATTGCATGGGAACATCATAGCAGATGCTGTCAATGGCAATGGTGGAATCCTTACGGACCTTGCGGGTAATCCGGTTATAAAAACAGTCATCCAGCCACTCGCGTGAAAGAGGTTTTCTGGGATGTTCCCTGGAAGCTTCATAGCGTTCCACCTTGCCTTTACTGGCTCCATCACGGACCTTGGTATGTAACAGAAGGATGCCAAGGGATACACAGATCATGGAAAGCTGTTCATTCGAGTAGCTACAGCCATTATTCACGTACAGCTTGTCTGGGATTCCATAGGTGGCAATGGCGTCTTTTAGAACTTTCTGGAAGTTACAGGCATTGTCGCTGTAAAACAGCTCTCCGCCAACCAGAAGTCTGGAATGGTCATCAATAATCATGATGACATATACGCGGCAGGACTTCCCAGCTTCTGTAATGTAAGGAAGATAGCAGGTATCGGCCTGCCAGATTTTTCCGAATTCGTCTTCCTCATAAGCTTTGCGGTCCCTGAGGTTAGGGTTTCTGGCAGATTTGAGGTCATTGTGGCGGATAAAACGCTGGACGGAATCAACGCTTATGGTAGCCGGAATAAAGGAGCTTCGAATCAGGAATTCATGAATCTGCGTGGCATTCATACGTGGGAAATCATTTTTGATACGGTAGATTTCATTGATTGCTTCATCATTCAGTGCCCGTGAAATACCTTTATCTGACCGGACATTTGGCATGAGGGCATCCAGCCCGCCAATGGTGTACTGGGATTTCCATTTCTCCAGTGTTTTATAGCTGTAGGTGACGGTAGAACCGTCGGGCAGGGTGAGAGGTTTTTCGGTAACACGCTTTAATAAGCGGTAGCCGAGGCATCAGGATAAAGCCCCTGGACCACAGGAGCGATGAGTGCGAAGCGGAACTGTGCCACTTCGGCATTATGCTTGGTTTGTTCGGTATCTTTTTGCATGGATACGTCCTCCTTTTTCGTTTTGTTTCATCATAAAGGAGCCGGGAAAGGAGAACCATACCCCAGTCGTGTGGTCAGAAAAGAAAGATATCGGGAGAAAAAGATGTCTGCCGGTATCGTGCGTTTTTGGGTCTGGTTAAGACAGGATTCCGGTGGGATTGCAGGAATGAGCAGGCAGTGAGCCGGATGAAATCCATGGAAAAGGCAGAAAAAGAGTCCCGTAGGAAAAGCTGCCTGTAGAAAGTGGCATTGTCAGTTTCAGAAGCATCCAGCATGCCAAGCCACTGCTCCATGTGTGACTTCCAGAGTGTTAGCCATTTATGGAACTGCTTTTCTGAGACATCAAAGTGCTCACAGAGCTGTTCAACCGTATGAAGCCCGGCATCACCCAGGATAAAGAGGATGAAGAACAGGCTGTAGCTGGAATAAGGGATAATGATATCCGGAAGGATGGCATGTGCGTGCTTACAGCTGTCACAGAATACACGCATGATGCAGAGATCCTGCTTCAGCTTCCTGCCGGAACGAAAGTAAATGATGGATCTGGCATAATAATCGTGGATGTGACAGTTACTGGTACTCCCACAGACGGGACATGTTTCCAATTCAGGCTGAAACTGTTCCATGTAGGAGTCAAAAAGAGATTTTGATGAAGTTTTTATACGAATTAGCTTGCATAACAGTAAGTTTTTTCTTATCATAGTAGTTGCTTAGCGGCTGTTTATGTGTCAGGTCATAATAATTAGGACATAGATCCTGCGAAGAACCTGCTTACAGCGCTTGGTGTGTGAGAGAAAGAACGAACTTTGGTCGGGGCTGTTCTTTCTCTTTTTATTTTCAGTTACAAAACTGACTATAAGGGAATCAGAGGAAATGGTCAATAGGACAGAAAAAAACGTGCCGAGATTCACAGCACATTAGGATAGACAACATATAGGAGCTGCCGAATTTAATCTGCGGTAAAGCTGCCGTAGGTAGGAACTATAATTCGACGCATGACATTAAATAAAATGGAATGTTAAGAAAATTTGAGGAGAAAAGGAATGAAATTTTTATTTGAGAGGGATAACATCATTTATGCAAAATGTATGAATTGCGATAGAATTCTTAAATTTAAACGATTTGAATTAGGAGAAGTAAAAACAGGAGTTGAATGTTTTTGCGGAAATATTAGTAATAGTATTGATGGAATGCAAGAAAAGAATCAAACAGAGCATAAAAATTGTGAAAGAAAAGTAAACGTGACTAAATCAACTGATTCGAATTCGAGTGTTCAAACAAGCACTGCCTCTTCGCAGATTGGTCCGGTATGTCCAACTTGTGGTTCTAGGAATGTATCGAAAATTTCTTTGACATCAAAGGCTGTAGGTGGTGCTATGTTTGGGATATTTAGTAGCAATATTAGAAATACTTTTAAATGTAATAATTGTGGATATAAATGGTGATGTGAGGGAGAAGGATGAAATATTTTGATACATTATATAAAAAAAGCTTAGATTTAATAGAATTGGATGCACCGGTAGTGCTTCAAGAAACAGCGATTATTAAGGATACAGTTGATGAGAAAATATTATTGAGAAATGTATTTGTAAATGTAAGTGATAGAATCGTGATGGCCGTAGCTATTAAAGGAAAATTAACAGATGTTTTTGGTGAACCAGTAAAATACAATGAAGGAGATATTTTTGAATATGTTTATCAAGATGTTATTTTTGAGCCGAATGTCTTGTTCGGAAATAAAATTTCTATAGAGTTGCCAATAAATGCTAGAAAAGCGATAATTGGAATAGAAAAAGTTGTATTTCAAGATGGAACAGTGTGGAGTACAAATCCCGATAATGTTGTAACGGTTCAACAACAAAGAGAAATCGAAGGGTCTGATGAATTTATGGAGTGGATTGATAACAATCCTATAAAACCCGTATTTTATTTTGTTGAAAATCAAGATTCTTGGCAATGTACATGCGGACAAGTTAATAAAGCGGCTGAAAAATACTGTAGAAATTGTAAACGTCAAAAAGAAAATGTTAGGAGCACGTTTAGTAAAGAAATTATTAAGCAGCAATATGAAAAGTTTCAACAGATAAAAGAAAAAAAGCAAAAAGAAGAAGAGGAAAAGCAAGAAGAATTAAGAAAACATGAGTTAGAAAAATTGTGCGAAATAGATAATGAAAAGAAATTAGAAAGTGCACAAAATGACTTTAAAGTGATGGTGGAACAGTCATTAGAAAAGGAACAAAAACAACATGCAACAGAAAAAACAAAAATCATAATTAGCGGTATTTGTGGAATTGTAGCCATTGTGCTAATAGTGTGTATTACAATAGTTTTAAGAAAGCCTGATACGGAAGTGACAACAGAAAAAATGGCTAAGTCAGAAACAATAAAATCTGATTTGATTCAACAAACGAGGGGAAGTTTAGAACCGTATGTTGCAATGGTTGGAATTTCAACAGATAATGATACTGCAACAGTTACAGAAAGTTTTCTCAATAATATTGATAAAGTGAAAATTATGGGAAAAAAAGGTACTGTTTCTCATGGATATACGGCTGATTCTGGTGATAGGATAGCTATGATGGATTGGCAATCAAATGAGTCTATGTCTACTGAAGAATATGATGAGTTCACCAAGTCTTTAAATGAATATTTTGGAGAAGTAGCAGAAGTACAGCAGTATGATAATATTTCTGAAGAGAATTGCTTGGTATGGAATGATTTGGAGAATGTGTGTTGGGTAATTGGTTGGTATGAAGAGGGCATTGCATATTTGAGATGGTATGGAAAAGATGATTGGAATTATTGATTTTTGTATCAACTATTAGTGTAACAAGAGACAATTTGTAATTGATTGGAAACAGTATTATTTGTAATTCAAAAAAAGATTGGATGTTTAAAAGAAGAAATGTTTAGAGAAATTAAGAAATTCTGGAGAAACGTATGAACTTTATTCGTGTGGATAATGAAATAAACAGATATAGGAGAGGCGAAGAGATGGATATTAAAAATGTATTATTAGATACAATTAATTCGGAAAAAAGTAATATTCGACATATTGCTTTGACTATTGAGCGACTTACAGTCACTATGTTGAATGATTGTATAAGGCGGCAAGGTAAAAGTAGCCAAAGTAATGTTGCAGTTTCTCAAATGATGTGCGATATGTTTCTTCCAGATGGAATTAATGATATAGAAGGCAAAACAATTGTAGAGATAAAAATTTTTAGAAGTAATCGCATAATGATAAATCGACTTTATGACATGATAGGAAGAATTTCTATGCAGTCAGAAAAAATCGATAATCTGTTGTTGATTTTTGTAAATGAGATATCGGAAAATTTGAAGGCTAAATTATTGAAAATTAAAGCAAACGATTTGAATATTCATATTTGGGATATCGATGATTTGGTGAAGATATTTAGGCAAAATGAACCATTGTTTATTGAAACATATAATAATTTAAATAGAACGTTATTGCAAGATGCAATCTATAGAGGGATTAAAAGAAAAAATGATACATATCTCGAAAAAAGAATGAAATATGTAGAACAGTTGCATGATGCATATACTAATGACAAAGTGGTACTGTTTCTGGGAGCTGGTGCATCGAGAGATGCTAAAATAGCCACTTGGGATCAATTGATATCAGAATTATTCGTGACGTTAATTAATAAACAATTACAGGTAAATTGTATTCAAATGAGTGAGGATGAGAAAAATAAGATTTTGGATGCAATACAGAATCAAAACGGTAATTCTCCATTATTACAAACACGATTTTTGAGAACAGGATTTGAAAATGATTTTGAAGAAATTATTAGGGAGATTTTATATAAAGATGCATTGGAAACTTCTGAACTGTTAGAAGAAATTGGACAGCTATGTATACCTAATAGAGGTAAATTGGGAATAATAGCAGTAGTTAATTATAATTTTGATGATTTGATTGAAAAAAACTTAAAAAGGTTACGAGTGAATTATCATTCGATTTATGGAGAAAGCATGTTTCCGGAGGCAGATGAGTTGGGTATTTATCATGTTCATGGTTTTTTACCACAGAATAAAGATTTATACAATAATTTAACAAAATCTTTATTGGTTTTTTCAGAGGAAGGATATCACAAATTAATGCTTGAACCATATAATTGGGCAAATCTATCACAATTAAATTACATGATGAATAATACATGTGTATTTATAGGATTGTCTATGACAGATCCAAATATGCGAAGATTATTAGAAGTAGCTGCCAAAAAAATGGAGGGGGAAGATTCCGTGTGTAGACATTATGCGATAATGAAGAGATTTCATTTAGTGGAAGCAAATGATGATGAGTCAATTAGAAATTTTGAGCGAATCAATGAATCGTTGCAAGAATCATTTTTTAATGAAATTGGTGTAAATATTATCTGGATAGATGATTATAACGAAATACCATTATTGCTAAAAAAGATTAAAGGTGAGAGAGAATAGCAAATTGAATAAAGAATGGCATGCATAGCTTGTATAAATCAAAAAATATGTTGTAAGGTGTGGTGAGGAGTAATGCGAAGTTCTGTGTTTGTAACGTGTTTGCAACACCATATTCCAAGAATCCAGTACAAGCATTCCAAGTTACGCAAACGTTAATCATACGTTTCAGAACGTACAATTTCAAAAAAAGATATTTCAACTCCTAAGGACTCTGGTTTTGGGGATTTTTTTATGTATTTTTAAAAGCAAATGTGATAAGATAACTGTAATATAAAATATTGGAGGGAGAATTATGGAACAAACTTTTTTGACGGATATAGAAATAAAAAAAGTTCGTCATTTAGAGAATATTTCAATTCCTTTAGATAAAAATAAAAGAAAACATTTGATTTTAACGGGGAAAAATGGGAGTGGAAAAACAAGTGTGTTGGAAGAGATAGTACAGCATTTTAATTATATTCTTTCAGATCAATTTGATAGTTATGATGAACTGACGGAAAAACAGAGATTCTACATAGATAGGATTGAAGAGGCAGAGAAAATATCTGATTTGGAAAAAAGAACAAAATCCATACAAGAAGAAAAAAGAATGCTAGAGTGGATAGAAGATAAAATGAAAAATTGGTTGGAAGGAGTTGTTTCAAACTTTACTTCCTATATGGTATTGCGTGAAAAATATCAAAGGGGGGATTTTATTTTTGCATATTATAAAGCTGAAAGAGAATTTCAAGTGGAAGAATACAAAAATATTGAAAAAATAGAATTTCAGGACAAATATAGTATTTCCGAAAATCCAGGTATAAAATTCACAAAATATCTTGTAGATTTGAAAGCTACCCAAGCTTTTACAAAAGATAAGGAAAAATACGAAAAGATAAATAAATGGTTTCATGCATTCGAGGATATTTTAAAGAAAATTTTTGAAGATAAAAATCTCCAGTTGAATTTCAATGATGAAACGTTTCAGTTTTCTATTTGTGAGACAGATAGAGAACCCTTTGATTTTAATACAATGTCCAGTGGTTATGCAGCAATATTTGAGATTATTAACGATCTGATTATAAGAATGGAGGCAAAGTCAGGACTGCGAACAGAATTTAATATGGAAGGTGTCGTTTTAGTAGATGAAATTGAAACCCATTTGCATTTAGAATTACAGAAAATGATACTTCCTATTCTAACAACTCTTTTTCCTAATATTCAATTTATTATTACAACACACTCTCCATTTATTTTAAGTTCCTTAGATAATGCGGTTATTTATGATTTACAGAACAGAACTCTTGTAGAAAATGGTTTGGAAAAATTACCCTATGAGGGAATTGTAGAAGGATATTTTAAGGCTGATACATTATCAGCAGAGTTAAGAGGAAAATTTGAAAGATATAAAGATTTAGTTTCTAAGGAAAAGTTATCAGATGAAGAATATGAAGAAATAGATAAACTGGAATTTTATTTAGATGAAATTCCAGATTATCTTGCAAAAGAATTGACATCAGAATATAGCCGATTGAAATTAGAATTTTCAAATAGGGGGTAAGGATAGTGATTAAGATAGACAGAAATCCTGTTCCGCCTCTATCACTGGCTGTTGAAGAACAAAAGGCGAAAGGGGTTTATAATAAGCCAGATGTCATACAGAGGTTAAAGGAAGATTCACATGATAAGTGCTATATTTGTGAATTGGGAGGATTATCTGATCCGGAAGTAGAACATTTAAAGCCTCATCATGGACGGACGATACCAGAGAGAATTTTTGATTGGAATAATTTATTTTATGTGTGTCCTCATTGTAACAATATTAAAAAAGAATCAAAATATGACGATAAAATCATAGATTGTTGTAAAGAAGATCCAGAAAAGATGTTAGAACAGTTCTATGAAGAGGGACATGTAAATGTACATAATATTGTGGATGAAGAGCGTGCATTTATGACTGCAGACCTTATACAGGAATGTTTTGAAAAACGCAATACAGGGATTCGGGAAGCAGCTTGTCAACACAGGATCGATCGCTTGGCAGATGAGATGAATATTTTATATAAAACATTGGAAAAATATAAGAAAAATCCAGAATTATTGCGTTATAAAAGAAGTTTAAGATCTACATTGAGTAGAAATAGTATATTTGCGGCATTTAAAAGAAATTATGTGAGAAAGCATATTTTAGATTATCCGGATTTAGAGGAATTCTTAATGTAATTTGAGGTGTGGTGAGGAGTAACAAGAAGTCCTGTGTTTGCAACGTGTTTGCAACACCACATTCCAAGAATCCAGTAAAATCAAGTGTTCCCAGTTACCCAAACGTTAATTTCAGTTCAGCAAGAGATAATCTTCCCTTTGGGACAGACAATTTCAAACAGTATTTACGAACCTCTCAGGATTTCGGTCTTGGGAGGTTTTTTGCATGTATTTTAGACGAAGATAATGGTATAATCTATTAATGAGATATATGAATTTGTGTCCCCGCTGGTGACACAAATTTATGAAAGGAGAGGGTGAGATGGCACATGATATACTTCTGTCAGGAAAGTTAATAGAAATCATAGAAACATCAAGAAATAATGCTTTGAGAAAAGTGAATGAAGAACTTATTCGTATGTATTGGTTAGTAGGAGAATATTTAAGTATTGAGTCTATGAAAGCCACTTTTGGAGATAAATATATAGATATGATTTCTAAAGAAATACAAGAAATGTTTCCGGGAATTAGAGGGTTTAATCGGCGAGGTCTTTATAGGATGAAACAGTTTTATGAACTTTATAGGGATAACGCAATTGTGTCACCACTGTTGACACAATTAAGTTGGTCAAACCATCTATTGATTATGTCAGGATGCAAATCGGACGTAGAGCGAGAATTTTATATGAGGTTATGTATTAAAGAGAACTATTCAAAAAGGGAACTAGAACGTCAGATTAATAGTGGTTATTATGAGCGCTATATGCTCTCTAAAGAAAAACTTTTGCCGGAACCAATAAAAGGATTAAAAGAAAATCCATTTTTGGACTCGTACATTATTGAGTTTCTTGATTTGCCAAAGAATTTCAAAGAGTCGGATTTAAGAAAAGGTCTTATTCAAAATATGAAAGAATTTATTTTGGAAGTGGGTAAGGACTTTACATTTATTGATGAGGAATATCGAGTACAAGTAGGTGGAGAAGATTTTCGAATTGATTTATTATTTTTCCATAGAGGTTTGCAATGTTTGGTGGCTTTCGAGTTGAAGATTGGAAAATTTAAACCCGAATATGTTTCTAAAATGGATTTCTATTTGGAAGCATTAGATCGTCAAAAGAAAAAAGACAATGAAAACCCCAGTGTTGGAATGATTTTGTGTGCGTCCAAGGATGACGAAGTTGTAGAGTATGCTATGAGTAGAACCATGTCTCCAATGCTGGTTGCTGAATATAAGCTGCAATTACCGGACAAAACAGTATTGCAGAAAAAGTTACAGGAATTAATCAATATGCCTTTGTTAGAGGAATAAGTAAAATTTCAAACAGTATTTTACAACTCCTCAGAACTTCGGTTTTGGGGAGTTTTTCTATTACATGAAAAAATATAAATATCATGAAAATTAAAAAAATCTGGAAAAATTTTTTATTATCTGCTATACTGTAACATAAGAAAGAATTTTTAAAGCAGATTTTGCAGAAAGGAGCAAGCTATGAGCTGGAAAACAATGACTATTCACCTCATGAAAGGTGCCTATATTGCTGTTTACAGGGATAGTGCGCTCTTTTTTAGGCAAAATCGTTTTTTATGATTGCGACAACTATAAAAAGCCACTATCTCCTAATCAAGTAATTTATTTGAAAAGGAGATTTTTTTATGCGTAAATTTAATATAAGACAGCAGATAGGTAAGTTATATTTACTAACTTCTGTGGGGTATTTTCAAATTGCAGGAGCATCATGGGTTGCATTGTTGGCGATGAGAGGATTTTCCCTTTTAGAAATTGGGATGTTGGAAAGTATTTTTCATATTGTAAGCTGTATATTTGAAATTCCGTCAGGCGTTGCGGCAGATGTTTTCGGTCGAAAAAAGACCATGGTTATGAGTCAGCTTGCTTCTTTATTATCCGGTGTCATGATGGTTTGGTCAGAGGGATTTTGGGCAACGGCATTTGCCATAGGATTTAGCGCTTTAAGCTATAATTTGGCTTCCGGTACGAGAGAGGCATTGGCTTATGACAGTTTAAAACTGGTAGGAAAAGAAAACGAGTATAATACGTTTGCAGCAACAGATATGATGCTTTACAGAATTGCCAATTCTACGTCCACACTCTGTGCAGGGCTTGCATTATTTCTCGGCTTTCGAAAAGCTTATACGGCGGATATTCTTTTTACTTTGATAGCATTATTTATTGCATGCAGTTTAAAAGAGGTCGAGATAGGAACGAAAACAGATGAAAAAAAGGTATCTGACAGAGTGGTGAATACAGTCAGAGAAAGCTGGCATTTTCTACTTCTTAATAAAAAGATGAGAAGGATTATGGTAATCAATGCAATTATAGGAGCTGTTTCCACGTTGGTATTGTTCTTTTTACAGGCAAAGCTGCCCCTTGCAGGATTAAATCAGGTGATGCTGGGACCGGTCCTTTTTGCCATGGGGCTGGGAGCTGCTTTAGGTTCAAGAGCAATATCACTTTTTCCATCAGTTTCTTATAAAAAGGTTGTGCTCATCAGTAGTTTGATTGTGATAGTTTCTTTTCTCTTGGCATTTACAAAAAGTCCTGCTTTCATGACTTGCGGAGGTTTTGTAGGAGCATTTGCTGATGATTTTCTGGAAGTCAGGACAGACGTGCTTATCAACGAAATGATTTCTTCTGAGCAGCGTGCAACCTTAATTTCGGTAAATTCGTTTATTTTTTCTATTGTTATGATTGTTTTATCTACATGGATGGGGTGGATTATGGCATGATTTTATGGTAGGATAGATACATATACATGAAGAAAAAGGAGAACAGCAAAGATGAAAATTGCAGTAACTTATGATAACGGAAACATATTTCAGCATTTTGGAAAGACAGAATTTTTTAAAGTATATGAAGTAGAGAACAATCAAGTGATTTCAAGTGAAGTAATCAGCTCTAATGGCGCAGGACATGGTGCTTTGGCAGAGCTTCTGGGCAATCAGTCCGTAGATTTGTTGATTTGCGGCGGTATTGGCGGCGGTGCTCAGACAGCGCTGGCAGAAGCAGGAATTGAAGTGTGTTCAGGTGTGCAGGGAGATGTAGATCAGGCTGTAGAAGCTTACTTAGAAGGTGAATTAGTATCTGCCGGTGTAAACTGTGACCATCATCATGAGGAAGGGCATAGCTGCGGCAGTCATGAAGACGGACATTCCTGTGGTGGAAGCTGCGGTGGTTCTTGTGGAGGACATGTGCATTTGACAGGACGCAATGTGGGTAAGACTTGCCGTACACATTACAGAGGAACATTTAATGATGGAACACAGTTTGACTCCTCTTATGACCGTGGGGAACCATTGGAATTTATTTGCGGAGTAGGTCAGATGATTAAAGGATTTGACGCAGCTGTCGCAGATATGGAAGTGGGACAGAGTGTTGATGTTCATTTAATGCCTGAAGAAGCTTATGGTATGCCGGATTCGGATGCTGTTTTTACTCTTGAGATTGCACAGCTTCCGGGCTCTGAAGATTTGGAAGCAGGTCAGAGAGTTTACCTGACAAATCAGTTAGGACAGCCATTTCCGGTGAGTGTTGTAGAAAAAACAGAGACTACCATTACTTTTGATGCAAATCATGAAATGGCAGGAAAGGAATTGAATTTCCATATTGAACTGGTTGAAGTAAAATAAGATATAAAAAATGGAGTTGTCATTTAAACATTATCCAGAAATATATAAATATTCAGGATATGATTTAACACGACAACTCCTTTTTAATTTTACCTAATGTTTATACCGGAATGTTTTTCTTTCTTAATTTCCGAATATAGCTTACCAGCAGAACGACACAAATAAAATCTATGATTACAACGGCGATAATCGATTGCATACCGTAGTAAATTCCTGCTGTTTCTGCGATTTTACCGATAATGGAAGGCATGATAATTGCCCCTAAGCTTGCGATGGTTAAGATAAAGCTCCATGCAAGGGTATACTTCTGAATAATACTTCCTGCAAAGGAAACAGTTGTAGGATAAAGTCCTGCCATGCTGAAACCAAAGCCCATAATACCTATGAGAATAAACGGTGTCGTAGAGCTGAACAATAATAAAAGGAAGAATGCTACCAGACCAAATCCCATACAAAGAAGCAGCCATTCTTTCTGCACTTTTGTAGAAAGCCATGCAGTTAAAAGTCTTCCTGCTAAAATCATAATCCATAAAACACTGGCGGTAGCCTGTGAAAGTGACTGCGGAAGCAATCCGGTGTCTTTAAAATAGGTAATCATCCAGCCGATAACACCCTGTTCTGCACATAAGTAAAAAAACATTGTCAAAGTACAGAGATAAAACAGAGGTTCCTTAAAAAATGCAAAGCCGGAAGCAGTTTGTTTCTTTGTTCCTGTTGTGAAACCTTCAGAATTGGGGATAATAAAGTACATAATCCAGCTTAAAATCCCCATAATTAACATAAAATAGCAGGCATAAATCCAGTTGTCAGGATTATTTTTTGTAAGAGCAATGAGAAGCAGCGGAAAAGTAAATGCACCAATAGCAAACATTGCATGAAGCCCATTTAAAAGAGAAGCTTTTCCCGGAGCTAATTCGTTGATGGATTGGTTACAAAAATTGCTGGTAGCTCCTCGTGCCATACCTGTTAAGAAAAAGGAGAGCGCCAGCATGTAATTATTATCAGAAAAGATAATAATGAAAAAGGAAAGAGCAAAGAAAGCATTAAAAAGCAGAATACTTTTTTTCCTTCCCAGAAAAGCCGGTAATGTACCGGAGGCAAAGCTGGAAATCAGATTTCCCACAGAGTGAAGACTGACAATCATACCGCAAAAGGCGTATTCCAGTCCTCTGGCATCTCTGATATAAGGCAGGAGAGAGCCGATAGATAATGCAAGCATGCCGTTGATAATAAAAACGCCATAGCTGCACAAAAGCTGTTTGTTTTGAGTTTTACTACTAAACAATGGTTAAAATTCCTTTCTTTAAAATACAAAATCCCATATAGTCTAAAGCAGGAACAGGAGTTTGTAAAGGGGTGTATACCATTTTGTTCATAAATTTTTTATAATTACATTGGCACTCGTCTGTTGACTTGGCTAATAATTAGTGTTATAGTAGCACTAGAACAAAAGAAAATAGTACAAATGGAGGGATTTTTTATGAATATCAGTAAATTTACGCAGAAATCACTTCAGGCTGTTCAGGATTTAGAAAAAACTGCTTATGAATTTGGCAATCAGGAAGTCGAACAGGAGCATTTGTTATACAATTTATTAAAGCAGGAGGACAGTCTGATTTTAAAGCTGATTGAGAAAATGGAAATTCAAAAAGAACATTTTCTTAATCGAGTAGAGCAGGCTTTGAATGCAAGAACAAAGGTATCAGGAGGGCAGCCTTATATCGGACAATACTTAAATAAGGCATTAGTAACTGCTGAGGATGAGGCAAAAACCATGGGAGACGAATATGTTTCCGTAGAGCATTTATTTTTGGCATTGCTGAATAATCCAAGCCCTTCTATGAAGAAAATTTGGAATGAGTACGGGATTACCAGAGAACGTTTTTTACAGGCTCTCAGCACAGTAAGAGGAAATCAGAGAGTGACAACGGATAATCCGGAAGTAACCTATGACACCTTGAATAAATACGGACAGGATTTAGTAGAAAAGGCAAGAGAGCAGAAACTGGACCCTGTAATCGGAAGAGACGCGGAAATTCGTAATGTTATCCGTATTCTTTCCAGAAAAACCAAGAACAATCCTGTGTTAATCGGTGAACCGGGTGTCGGTAAAACAGCAGCGGTAGAAGGACTGGCACAGCGTATTGTCCAAGGTGATGTACCGGAAGGATTGAAAGATAAAAAAATATTTGCGTTGGATATGGGTGCGCTGGTCGCAGGTGCAAAATATCGTGGTGAATTTGAGGAAAGATTAAAGGCTGTTTTGGAAGAAGTACGAAAAAGTGAAGGGCAGATTATTCTCTTTATTGATGAGCTTCATTTGATTGTGGGTGCAGGAAAAACAGACGGAGCCATGGATGCCGGTAATATGTTAAAGCCAATGCTGGCAAGAGGTGAGCTGCATTGTATCGGTGCAACTACTCTTGATGAGTATCGTCAGTATATTGAAAAAGATGCTGCATTGGAAAGAAGATTTCAGCCTGTAACCGTAGACGAACCGACTGTGGAAGATACGATTTCTATTCTGCGAGGCTTGAAAGAACGCTATGAGGTCTTCCATGGAGTAAAGATTACAGACAGCGCTTTGGTTGCGGCAGCTACACTTTCTGACAGATATATCAGCGACCGTTTTCTTCCGGATAAGGCCATTGACTTAGTTGATGAAGCCTGTGCATTGATTAAAACAGAGCTGGACTCCATGCCTACGGAATTGGATGAAATGCGAAGAAAAATCATGCAGATGGAGATTGAAGAAGCTGCGTTAAAGAAAGAAAATGACAGATTAAGTCAGGACAGATTAGTAGCTTTGCAGAAGGAAATGGCTGAGCTAAGAGACAGTTTTAATGCGCAGAAGGCCCAGTGGGATAATGAAAAATCTACCGTAGAACGCCTTCAGAAGCTTCGTGAGCAGATTGAAGATATGAATAACAGAATTCAAAAAGCACAGAGAAATTATGATTTAGACGAAGCTGCAAAGCTTCAGTACGGAGAACTTCCGAAGCTTCAGAAACAGTTGCAGGCAGAGGAAGAAAAGGTGAAAAATCAGGATTTATCTCTGGTTCATGAAAGCGTTACAGATGAAGAAATCGCCAGAATTATTTCCCGTTGGACGGGTATTCCGGTAGCAAAGCTGACAGAGGGAGAAAGAACAAAAATCCTGCATCTGGAGGAAGAGCTTCATAAACGTGTCATTGGTCAGGACGAAGGTGTAACAAAGGTTACCGATGCCATTATCCGTTCCAAAGCAGGTATTAAAGATCCTACAAAACCTATTGGTTCTTTCCTGTTTTTAGGCCCTACCGGCGTAGGTAAGACAGAGCTTGCCAAGACTCTGGCGGCTACACTTTTCGATGATGAGCAGAATATGGTTCGTATTGATATGAGTGAATACATGGAGAAATATTCGGTATCCAGACTCATCGGAGCGCCTCCGGGATATGTAGGATATGAAGAAGGCGGACAGCTTACAGAAGCAGTACGAAGAAAACCATATTCCGTAGTCCTTTTTGATGAAATTGAGAAGGCACATCCTGATGTATTTAATGTGCTTTTGCAAGTGCTGGATGATGGACGTATTACTGACTCCCAAGGCAGAACCGTAGACTTTAAAAACACAATTTTAATTATGACCTCCAATATTGGTTCCCCGTATCTTTTGGAAGGAATTGAGGAAAACGGTGAGATAAAACAGGAAGCCAGAGAGGCGGTGGAGCGTGATTTAAGAGCGCATTTCAGACCGGAATTTTTGAACCGTCTGGATGAAATGATTATGTTTAAACCACTGACAAAAGACAATATCGGAGGTATTGTAGAGCTCCTTTTGGCAGACTTAAATAAGCGATTAAAAGACCAAGAGTTATCCATAGAATTGACAAAAGCTGCAAAAGATTATATTATTGAGGGCGGATATGATCCTGTCTATGGCGCTCGTCCTTTAAAGAGATATGTACAAAAATATGTGGAGACTTTGACTGCAAAGTTAATTCTTGCAGGAAATATCAGCGCAGGCAGCAGGATTGTCATTGATGTGGAAAACGATGAATTAGTTGCCCATGAGAAGTATATGGAGTAAAGGAGAAATGCAATGATACCGAAAGATCCTGTAATGCTTTTAAGCTATATAAACACACAGCTTCGAGATTTTTATTCTTCCTTTGAAGGTTTATGTGAAGACAAAGGCTTGAATGCAGAAGAAATTCAGATGAAGCTGTCAGGCATTGACTATGTTTACGATTTAGACAGAAATCAATTTGTTTAAAAGCTTTATTTGGGGTTGACAAAGCAGTATAAGAAGAAGTATGATGAGAAAAATCGGTAGGTGAGGTTACCACAGGGATTTGGGAGACCTAAGATTGCTGCCGCAGATTTGTGGAGACACAATGCGCTGGTTAGCAGGCTATGTCGTGGAAGGCATAACCTAATGCAATTTATATGCCCTGTGATACTAAAGCTTGTACGTGGCACTCAGAAATAGAAGCGAGACCTTCCGGAATTTTACCGGAAGGTTTTTTTCTTACATAGGGAATTGCGTCCTATGTAAGAAAAAATGCTTTGTAATCAATAGAAAGAGAGGTGAGAGCAATGGAAGCAGATGCCGGTTATTGTATCAATAAAATAGCGAAAAAAATAAATACAGAAAGAAGGTATTGCAATGAACAGACAAATTTTTACGGACTTGTTAGAGATGAAAGAGTTCAAAGCAGTGAAAAGTATTCTGGAAGATATGGATACTGCAACCATTGCCGAACTTCTTGGAGAATTGAAGGAGAAAGAGAGAAGAGAAGCTTTTGGCCTTATTGAAACACCTAAGAAAGAAAAGGTATTTGCTCAGTTAGATGACGATATGCAAAGCTGTTTGGCGAAGACATTTACGGAGAAAGATGGGCAGAATACAAGGGAAGTGCAAGAAAAACAGTATTTTGATACGTCTGTACTTATTCATGCAAAGAACCGTATTGGCTGGCTGCTGTTTTTGATGCTTTCCGCAACCATTACTCAGACGATTATTGCTCATTATGAGTCAGCTTTTGCAGCAGTGCCCCTTTTAGTTTCCTTTATTCCCATGCTTACGGATACAGGAGGAAATTGTGGTTCTCAGAGTTCTACTTTGATTATTCGGGGAATTGCTCTTGATGAAATTGGTTTTCGTGATATTTTCAAGGTAATGTTTAAAGAAGTAAGAGTTGCACTGCTGGTAAGCTTGGGATTGGCTGCCGTTAATGGCATATATATTCTATTGCGTTATCATAATGGAATGTTGGCTGTCTTAATCGCAATTTCTCTGACAGCTACGATTTTCATGGCAAAGCTTATTGGATGTGTTCTTCCTTTGTTTGCGGGAAAGCTTCATTTAGACCCCGCAATTATGGCAGCACCTTTAATTACTACCATTGTAGATGCCGGCTCTATTATGATATACTTTACCATAGCAACAAAATTATTGGGTGTAGTTTGAGGTAGATTATGAAGAAAATTATAGTAATAGAAGATGATAAAGTTTTGCGTGAGGCACTTACAGCTCTGCTTAGAGAAAACGGATATGAGGTATGTCAGATTGTAAGATTTGAGAAGACGGAACAGCAGATTGCAGAGGAAAAAGCAGATTTAGTTCTCTTGGACATTATTTTGCCCGGCACAAACGGGCAGGAAATTTTAAGAAATCTGAGGAGGATTTCGGATGTTCCGGTGATTATGCTTACCAGTAAAACAGGGGAAACGGATGAAATTCTGGCTATGAGCTATGGGGCAGATGATTATATTACAAAGCCCTATAATCCGGCGCTTTTGTTGCTGAAAATAGAAGCACTTTTTCGTAGATTAAAACCACAGGAAAAGCAGGAAGAGTTAGAATACAGAGGCGTGTTTTTAAATCCTTTAAAGAGCACCTTGCGCTATCAGGACAGGGAAATCGTACTGTCTAAAAATGAGATTTCTATTTTTCATTATCTGTTAAAAAACAGGGGCAAAATTGTATCAAGAGACGAGCTTATGGATTATTTATGGGACTGCAATGACTTTGTAGATGATAATACGCTGACGGTAAATATCAACCGACTGAGAAAAAAGTTGGAGGAAGTAGAGCTTACAGATGTAATTGAGACAAGAAGAAGGCAGGGATATATCTTAGTATGAGTATAAAAGAATATCTAAAAGACCATGGGGTTTGTATTCTGATTTTTCTGATATGTATGGGAATTACAGAGGGTATTTTTCTGCTTTTTAATTTAAGTATGACGTTACAAATTTTTGTTCTTACAGTTTTGTTTTTGGGATTTCTTGCAGCAGGAATTTATGGTTATAACAGGAAAAAGGGATTTTATAGAGAACTGGAGCAGAAGCTTCAACAGCTAGAAGAAAAGTATTTGCTAATGGAAATGTTGGAAAAACCGGAATTTCTGGAAGGGCAGATTTTGTATGACGTGGTATCAGAAATGCAGAAATCCATGAATGACGAAATTTTTGTTCAAATACGAAAAAACAATGAATTTAAACGCTATATAGAAACATGGGTACATGAGGTAAAACTTCCTATTGCCAGTATTCGTCTTATTCTCCATGAGTATAAAGGTACATCAGCCAGAACTTTAAAGGAGCAGGTAGGGCGGATTGAAGGCTATGTTGAACAGGTGCTCTATTATCTTAGAAGTGAAGTTCCGGAAAAGGATTATAGGATTGCTCCCCATTCTTTAAAAAAACTTACTAATCAGTGTATTTCTGAAAACAGAGATAGTCTGATTTTAAATAAGATAAAAATTGTGCAGGAAACACAGGATATTTCCGTTTATACAGATGAGAAATGGATGCGATTTATTTTGGGGCAGATTATCAGTAATGCAGTGAAGTATAAGAAAGAAGACAGTATAATTCGGATATGGAGTCATCAAGATGGAAAGCATAGTTTTCTCCATATTTGGGACAACGGGATTGGAATTGCGACAGAAGATTTGCCAAGAGTTTTTGAAAAGTCGTTTACCGGTAAGAACGGCAGAACACATCAGGCTTCTACGGGAATGGGATTGTATTTATGCAATACGCTTTGTAAACGTCTGGGACATAGATTGGCTGTGCAGTCAAAAGAAGGGGAGTACACAGAAATTACCATAGAATTTTACGAAAATGAGTATCTGGATGTTTTGAAATAACCTTACAGTAATGTAAGGTTATTTTATACAAAAAAATGGTTTGTATAAGATAAAAAAACTATAATGATACTTGAAAAATAAATTGGAGGTATGACATGGAAACATTATTAGAAGTTCAAAATCTGGTGAAATTTTATGGTAATAAAACAAGCCTTACGAAGGCAGTAAATGATATTAGCTTTCAGGTAAATAAAGGAGAATTTACAGCAATTATGGGGGCCAGCGGCTCTGGAAAAACAACACTTTTAAACTGTATTTCTACTATTGATAAGGTAACAAGCGGTCATGTTTTGCTGAAAGGACAGGATATTACAAAACTAAAAGGCAATGCATTAATGAAGTTTCGAAGAGAGCAGTTGGGATTTATTTTTCAGGATTTTAATCTTTTAGATACTTTAAATGCCTTTGATAATATTGCGCTTGCTCTTCAGATACAAGGGAAAAAACCAGATGAAATCAAGAAAAAAGTCAGAGAGATCAGTGAAAAACTCAATGTAGAAGAAACCTTAAAAAAATATCCTTATGAAATGTCAGGTGGTCAACGTCAAAGAATTGCCTGTGCAAGAGCAATGGTAACAGAGCCTTCTTTGATTTTAGCCGATGAACCCACAGGGGCATTGGATTCTCAAAGTGCAGGTATGTTTCTTAGCAGTCTTCAATATATGAACGAGGCGCTGCAGGCTACGATTTTAATGGTAACCCATGATGCTTTTTCAGCAAGTTATGCAAAACGTGTTCTGTTTATGAAAGATGGTAAGCTGTTTCATGAGCTGAGAAAAGGAAACAACGACAGGAAAGAATTTTTTAATGAAATTATTCATGTGATTTCACTTCTGGGAGGTGACTTAAATCATGTTGTTTAATCTTTCCAGAAAGAATTTTAAGAAGAGTATTCGGGATTATTCGGTGTATTTTTTTACGTTGATTTTAGGTGTGGCAGTTTTTTATATCTTTAATGCTATTGAAACCCAAACAGCTATGATGGAAGTGACAAAGGCAAAGGCGGAAATTATTGACATGATGAACAGCGCCTTAGAGGCTGTCAGTATCTTTGTATCTTTTATTTTAGGATATTTGATTGTATATGCCAGCCGATTTATGCTGAAAAAAAGAAAAAAAGAATTTGCTGTTTACCTGACACTAGGAATGAAAAAAACACAGATTTCAGGAATGTTGTGGATAGAAACGGTTTTTATGGGAATTATTTCACTGGGTGTGGGGCTTTTAGTGGGAATTGGATTTTCTCAGTTTATGTCTCTTTTTGTATCGAAAATTTTTGAGGCAGATTTATCGAAATTCGTATTTACAGTGTCGGGAAAAGCGATTGTGAAATCTGTGCTGTACTTTTTCGTGATTTATATTGTAGTGATGATTTTGAATACATGGGAAATCAGTCGTGCCAGACTTATTCGTTTTCTGACTGCTGAAAAGAAAAAAGAGAAAAATTTCTTAAAAAACCCAATTCTCAGTGTTTTGGTTTTCGTTTTGGCATGGGTGATTTTAGGATATGCTTATTATAATGTAACAGGCAATGCACAAGCTCTTACTACGGAAGTAGATGTGTTTACGCAGATTATTCTGGGAATTATTGGAACCTTTCTGGTGTTTTGGTCTGTTTCCGGATTTTTTGCAGCAATGGCAGGGAAAGTGTCAAAGGTATACTATAAAGGATTAAATTCTTTTGCCGTAGGAGAGATTTCTAATAAATTAAATTCTATGGTAGCATCTGCAACGATTATCTGTCTCTTGCTTTTCATGAGTCTTTGTATTATTACGTCTGTGTTTACCAGAAAGGCTTACAAGGATAAATTAGTAGATGAGATGGCGCCTATGGACATTTCTATGGAAAAAGTTGTGATAGAAGATCACAAGACCATTGAGGATGTATTTGAAGAAAAGAAAATATCTATGGATGCTTTTTGTGATATTACGGAAGCATATTCTCTCCAAAGTGAGGAAATTACAAATGCAGCGGTTTTAGGAGATTATTTGCTGGAGAATGCGGAGTTTTATGGAGAAGAATTTGCCAATGCTCCGGTGGAAGTCATGAAAGTAGGCGATTATAATAAATTTGCCAAGATGTACAACAAAAAGACATATAGCCTGAAGGAAGACGAATATTTGATTGTGGCAAATCAAGAGGGTTCTGTGAAATTGTTTAACAGCGGATTGAAAGAAAATCAGGAGATTAGTTTTCAGGGAAAGACATACCGTGCAAAAGAAATGGTTTGTCAGGACGGATTTGTCATGATGAATTATGACAAATACAATATGGGGATTGTACTTCTTCCCGATGAAGCAGATTTATCGCAATGTAAAAAATACTGCAATTATATTGCTGCTAATTATAAAAATGACAGTAAAAAATTCAGAACTATGGTGGATGAGCAGATTTCCAACAATATGAAAAATTCATGGGAAGTTACTTATCCGGTTGTTACTGCCACACGTTCTAATATTATTGATGACAGTATTGGTACAAGTGCCATGTATATTTTCTTAGGGATGTATCTGGGGATTAGCTTTTTGTTGTCAGGAGCGGCGATTTTATCCTTAAAAGTGCTTTCTGATGCGGCAGACAGCAAAGATAAATACGAAATTTTGAGAAAACTGGGATGTGAAGAAAGAAAAATCAGAGGCGTTGTATGGAAACAAAACAGTATGTTTTTTGGTTTGCCTGTTTTAGTGGCAGGTATTCATTCTGGTTTTGGTATTCAAGTATGTAATCAGTTGCTTTCTATCTACGGAGAACAGAGTATTTTACCGGGGCTTACTGCAGCAGTAATTTTAGTGTTGCTTTTCTACGGAGGATATTTTCTGATTGCTCAGTTGTGTTCTTTGAGAATAATAAGGGGTGAAAAGATATGATAAGAAAAAGGAGACTGTGGTGTGAAACAGTCTCCTTTAACAATGTAGATTATTTTTTTAAATTTTATTCGTCCCATCCTTCATAAAAGCGAATATTTACGGAAATATTTCTTACAATATCACCTTCTTTTAAGTTCATATCACTGATATCGGAAACGGAAGGTAAGGAGCAATCTTCCTCAGAAAGCTCAAGGCTAATCCAGTTGTAAGCAGCTTCATTGGCATCATCAACCGCATCTTCTAAGGTATCTCCTTTTGCATAGCAACATTCTAAATCAGGAAAATATCCCTGATAACTTCCATCATCTGTTTTGCTGAAAACAGCAGGATATATAAATTTCATAATAATCTCCCTTCTAATTTAAAACAAGATAAGAAAAGTATATAACAAAAAAGAAAAGGATACAACAATAGAATTCCTCTGTATTTTTTGAAATTTTGCCTGAAACGGCATTGAAAAGTTTAGAGTTGCCCGCAAACTTTGCAAATAATCAATGTTTGCGGGTATTTTGAATTGTTTTGGTATTAGAGATTATTTAAGTATTACATTTTAGAAATAAATTCATCCAGTGACTGGACAGTTAATGCTGTCTGCATCCATTTTTTTAGTATTTCGATATCTTCCTGTTCTTGTAAAGTTTTTAAAAGGCTGTTTGGTAATTGTCCAAATTTGCGTAAGGTCATCTGAAGCATTTCCGTAGCCATTTTTACCTGTCCTTCTTGAAGTCCCTTTTGTCGACCTTTTTGGATACCTTCTTTTATGCCTTCTTTACGTTCATCTTTCAGCAATTCTTCCAAAAGCATAAATTTTTCCTCCATTTTCCTGTTTCCTTTAATATGGGTAACTGATTTTTGTACTTGTCTTACATAATCATCCTCAAAGTCCTCCTGACTCTCTTTTAAGTCTGCATGTACGAACTTCAGAAAAGAAACCAGCTCTTTCGGTACATCTTCTGCATTTTCTCCACGAGTGTTTAAAAACATAATACATTGTCCATCTTTTAGTGAAGCTTTTTGCGTTTCCTCACAGCTCTTTCGAAAAGTATACCGATATTTCCCTTCACCAAAAGGATCAAAATCACAGAGAAAAATCACGTAGCTGTCGGGAAGTTCTATATATTCACACCCCTTTGCCAAAAGCTCCATATCCATCTGACTTTGGTAATAACGGCTTCTGCGTCCTAAATCAGGTTGTTTTAATACCTGCATTTCTATATTATAACGGGTATTCTTTTCATCTTTCGCATACACATCCAGTCGTACACCTTTATATTCAGGATGATAAATGATATTTTTTTCTGTACTGATTTCTACGTGTTCGATTTTAATAGGGAGAGCACGTTCCAGAAAACCTTTGCAGTTTTCTTCGTCTGACATTACTGCTGCAAACATAAAATTATTTTTGATTGTAAGATCTTTTAATGGTGTATTCATATTTTTCCTCCACTTTACAGAGGAATTCTATAAAGTAAAGTATAGCAGATGGAAAAAAGACTTACAACCGCTTAGAAGGAAACTTGTTAAGCCAATGTATAAAATCCGTGATAACATGATACACATAGTGCTTCAACAGTTGCAAGGTGTTTCAGTTCATGATAGTATAAAGAGATTAGGAAAGTAAAGGAGAACAAAAATGAGTTCTTATGAAAGTTTTGCCAGCGTGTATGATATGTTCATGGATAACATTCCATACAGAGAATGGTGTAGATATTTAATCGGTCTGTTACAGGAATATGGTGTACAGGATGGATTAGTCTTAGAATTAGGATGTGGTACAGGGAAAGCCACAAGACTTTTATCAAGAGCAGGCTATGATATGATAGGAATTGATAATTCTCCCGATATGCTGGAAATTGCTCTTGAAAAAGAAGGAAAAATAAAAGAAGATATTTTGTACCTTTTACAGGATATGCGTTCCTTTGAATTGTACGGAACAGTGCGTGCTGTTGTTTCTATATGTGACAGTATGAATTATATTATTGAACCGGATGATTTGCTTAAAGTATTTCAACTGGTCAATAATTATCTTGATCCCGGCGGAGTATTTATCTTTGATATGAATACCAAATACAAATATGAAGAAATTTTAGGAGAGTGTACCATTGCAGAAAACAGGGACACTGCCAGCTTTATCTGGGATAATTATTATGATTGTGAAGAACAGATAAATGAATATGATTTGACGCTGTTTATTCCGGAAGAAGAAGCAGGAAAAAATATATACAGAAAGTATGAGGAAATTCATTATCAGAGAGCTTATGATATAGAAGAAGTAAAAAATCTTCTGGCAAAGGCAGGTATGGAGTTTGTAGCTGTATATGATGCCTTGACTCATCGACCTCCAAGAGCAGTCAGTGAGAGAGTATATATTATAGCAAGAGAAAAAGGGAAAAGAAGAAAACAGGAGAAATAGAAATATGAAAGATTATATTGTAAGAGCTACCGCAGCGAACAGCCAAATTCGAGCGTTTGCCGCTACAACAAGAGAAATGGTAGAATTTGCCAGAGCAGCGCACAATACCAGCCCTGTGGCAACGGCTGCACTGGGACGTCTTTTAACAGCAGGTTCTATGATGGGAATTATGATGAAAGGTGAGAAAGACCTTTTAACCTTGCAGGTAAAAGCAGGAGGTCCTTTAAACGGAATGACGGTGACGGCAGACTCAAAAGGAAATGTAAAGGGTTATGTAGGTAATCCAAATGTGGTTATCCATGCCAATGAAAAAGGTAAATTAGATGTTGCAGGCGCAGTAGGCGTAGGTTTTATGAATGTTATTAAGGATATGGGATTAAAAGAGCCGTATGTAGGGCAAACTGTTTTACAGACCAGTGAAATTGCAGAGGATTTAACGTACTATTTTGCCACCAGTGAACAGGTTCCGTCTTCTGTAGGACTGGGTGTTCTTATGGAAAAGGACAATACAGTGAAGCAGGCAGGGGGCTTTATTATTCAGCTTATGCCGTTTACAGAAGAAGCAGTAATTGAAAAATTAGAAGAAAATTTAAAAAATGTAACTTCTGTAACAGAGTTGTTGGAAAAAGGTCATACACCGGAAAGTCTTCTGGAAACACTTCTTGCAGGATTTGATTTGGAAATTAACGAAAAAGTTCCGACACAGTTCCATTGTAACTGCACAAAAGAGCGAGTGGAAAAAGCCTTAATCAGTATCGGAAGAAAAGAAATTCAGGAATTGATTGACGAAGGAAAAGAAATTGAAATGAATTGCCATTTCTGTAATAAGAATTATATTTTTACAGTAGAAGAATTAAAGAATATTTTAAAAGCGTGCAGAAAATAAAAGAAGCAGGAAAGGTGTGGTAAGTAATGAAGGATGGTTTCATAAAAGTAGCAGCAGCAACACCGCAAATTGAAGTGGCAGATTGCATCCATAACACACAGGAAATTATAAAAAAGGCAAAGGAAATGAGTGCAGCAGGAGCCAGAATTCTGGTTTTTCCTGAGCTGTGTATTACGGGCTATACCTGCCATGATTTATTTTTTAATGAAACTTTATTGCAGTCAGCAAAACAGCAGCTTTTGGTTTTGGCAGAGGAATTAAAGGGCACCGAAGGATTGATTTTTGTAGGGCTTCCTTTGGAGTATAGCGGGAAGCTTTATAATACGGCGGCAGCAATTAACAGAGGAGAAATTCTTGGAATTATTCCAAAACACAGTATTCCCAATTATGGGGAATTTTACGAGGCAAGATATTTTACTTCCGGCAGAGACATAGAAGGCGAGATAAAATTAGGCGATAAAATGGTTTCCTTTGGAAGTAAGGTGTTGTTTGAATGTGAGGAAATGCCTCAGCTTTGTGTTGCGGCAGAAATCTGTGAGGATGTCTGGACACCTGCATCACCGGGACTGTTTCATGCCATGGCAGGAGCCAATGTAATCGTAAATTTATCAGCCAGTGATGAAATTGCAGGAAAATCAGAATATCGCAGAGACCTGATAAAAGGGCAGTCCGCAAGACTTTTATGCGGATATGTGTATGCCACTGCCGGAAACGGTGAGTCTACGCAGGATTTGGTTTTCGGAGGACAGAATTTAATCTGTGAAAACGGCAGTCTTCTTGCAGAAGCACAGTTATTTAAAAATGAAACGGTTTATGGCGTATTGGATATTCAGAAGCTTCGTGGAGAGAGAAGAAGAATTTCCACATGGCTGGAGGAAAAAGGAGAGAAGCACCTTCATATTTCTTTCCATTTACCAATGGAAGAAACAGAGCTTTACAACAATTTTGAAAAAAATCCTTTTGTGCCGGACTGCGATACAGAAAGAGCAAAAAGATGTGAGGAAATTCTTACAATACAGGCAATGGGACTGAAAAAAAGAATGGAGCATACAAAATGTAAATCTGCTGTTCTTGGTATTTCAGGCGGTTTGGACTCCACTCTTGCACTTCTGGTTACAGCAAGAGCCATGGACTTTATGGGACTGGACAGAAAAAATATTACCGCGGTGACTATGCCATGTTTTGGAACGACGGACAGAACATATACAAATGCCTGTGAGCTTACCAAACGTCTTGGGGCAGAGCTTTTGGAAGTGGATATTAAAAAAGCTGTTTTGCAGCATTTTGAGGATATCGGTCATGACTATAATGTGCATGATGTTACCTTTGAAAATGCACAGGCAAGAGAGCGGACACAGGTGATTATGGATATTGCAAATCAGCAGGGCGGTATGGTAATCGGAACGGGAGATTTCTCAGAGCTGGCTCTTGGATGGGCTACGTATAACGGAGACCACATGTCTATGTACGGTGTAAACGGCGGTGTGCCGAAAACCATGGTTCGCCATTTGGTACGCCATTATGCGGATACCTGTCAAGAAGAAAAGCTTGCAGAAATTTTAAGAGATGTTTTAGATACGCCGGTAAGTCCGGAATTATTGCCTCCAAAGGAAGGGGAGATTGCACAGAAAACAGAAGATTTAGTAGGACCTTATGAGCTCCACGACTTTTTCCTTTATTATATGCTGCGTTTTCATTTTTCACCTTCTAAGATTTACCGTATTGCCAAGAAAACCTTTGAGGGAATTTATACAGAAGAAGAAATTTTAAAATGGATGAGAAAGTGCTATTGGAGATTTTTCTCACAGCAATTTAAGCGTTCCTGTCTGCCGGATGGGCCAAAGGTAGGAAGTGTATCTGTTTCGCCGAGAGGAGATTTGCGTATGCCAAGCGATGCAAATGTAAGAATTTGGATGGATGAAATAGAAAAATTAAATTAAAAATGCAAGAGCATATCACATCAGGCAGATAGTGAAAATGAGGCTGTTACTTTAAAATGTATAACTATTCCGGATATATATTTAAAGTGACAGCCTCATTCTTAATGTAACGGCTCTTTTTATTCTTTTCTGGCTTTGTCTAAGGCATTGTCAATAGCCTCTAAAAGCAGCATAGAAGTGTACTTATTTTCCTCAGAATAAGTGATATTTTCTGTGGACTGTGATGTATAAATCTGGTCGGAGAGTGCATCAAGGGCAGGCTCTACCAGAGGATACATGGCAGTGGTGGTTTCACTGAGATTGACAAGGGAAATAGAATTGATGTGATTTTCATCTACTTTTACCTCTACGTCAAAGGTATTGTCATTTAGCGTAATCGGGCTGGTATAAACACCTGCATGATATATGGCATCTGCACTGGCAGGATCTGCATTTTTATTTTTTCCAAACATTAAAAAAAGCAAAACGGCCAGTACAACGGCCAAAACTACAAAAATTCCGGTATAAATAACTTCCTTTGTATGTAAGACGACAATTTTAGTTTTTGAACTCATGGCTGCACCTCCCATATTCCTTTTTATAGCATATTACAGAAGCAAGAAAAATATACCTGATAAATTCAACAGCTTTCGTTGGAATTTAAATGGAATTCATGATAAAATGGACAGCGAAAGGAGAAAGAAGACGTATCATGAACATAAAAAAACAATATAAAGGAATTTTCTATATTATCTTATCTGCATTTTGCTTTTCCCTTATGGATATGTTTGTCCGTATGTCAGGGGATTTACCGTCTATACAGAAAAGTTTTTTCAGAAATATTGTAGCAGCTGTTTTTGGCTGTATATTAGTGTTAAAGGAAAAGGACAGCTTTCAGTGGAAGAAAGGAAGCGGGAAGTATCTGATTTTGCGTTCTCTGTTTGGAACACTGGGGATTTTATGTAATTTCTATGCCATCGACCATCTGGCTTTGGCAGATGCTTCTATGCTGAATAAAATGTCTCCTTTTTTTGTGGTGATTTTCAGCTTTTTATTTTTAAAGGAAAAAGTCACCGCAGCACAGATACTTCTGGTTATGGGAGCTTTTGGTGGAAGTCTGTTCGTTGTAAAGCCTACGGTTTCCAATTTAGATTTAATACCGTCTTTAATCGGACTTTTAGGAGGATTGGGAGCAGGTGCAGCATATACTATGGTTCGGAAATTGGGAACTGTTGGCATAAAAGGGCCTTTTATCGTATTTTTCTTTTCCACTTTTTCCTGTGTGATAACTTTACCATGGCTGATTTTTGATTATCATGCCATGACCTTGTGGCAGGTTCTTGTTTTGTTGCTGGCAGGACTTTGTGCGGCAGGAGGACAGTTTGCCATTACAGCAGCTTATTGCTATGCGCCTGCAAGTGAAATATCCATTTATGATTATACAAAAGTTATCTTTTCTATGGTTTTAGGATTTGTGATGTTTCAGCAAATTCCTGATTTTTACAGTTGGGTGGGATATGTCATCATTTGTTTGATGGCGGTTCTTATGTTTTTCTACAATAAAAAGAGAGGTGCAAGATGAAATATAAATTATTAGTATTGGATATTGACGGAACAGTAACCAATTCCAAGAAGGAGGTTACGGAGAAAACAAAAAATGCAATTTTAGATTTACAGAAAAGGGGAATTCCGGTGGCGATTGCGTCAGGAAGAGCGCCGCAGGGAATTTATTCTGTTGCAAAAGCATTAGAGCTTGATAAATTCGGAAGCTATATTATGCCCTTTAACGGAGCCAGAATTGTAAATTTTCAAACAGGGGAATGTATTTACTCGAAGACACTCCCATTGCACCTTCCTGCCAGATTATGGAGGGATGCAGTAGAAAATGGCATTGGTATTGTGACTTATGATGAAAAAGAAGTGATTGCAGGAACAAAGCCGGATAAATATACGCTTCTTGAGGCAAAGATTGCATCAATGCCTATTGCATATCATGAAGATTTTCATACTTATGTGGATTTTCCGGTAAATAAATGCCTTATGACAGGAGAACCGGAAGACTTGGAGGCATTAGAGCCTGTGTTTGCACAGAAATATTTCCATGAGGCACAGATTTTTCGTTCAGAGCCATACTTTTTAGAAGCTACACCGAAAAATGTAGATAAAGCCTACTGTTTGAAGCATCTTTTGGAAATATTGGGGATTAAAAGAGAAGAAATGATTTGCTGTGGTGACGGATTTAATGATATTTCTATGATACAGTATGCAGGTCTTGGTGTGGCAATGGCAAATGCACAGGAGCAGGTAAAAGCAGTAGCAGATTATGTTACAGTCTGTGACAATGACCATGATGGAATTGCGGAGGTTATTGAAAAGTTCTTTTAAAAACAGCAGGAGGTTTTATGGCATTACAATTTATTTTCGGCGGAGCAGGTGCAGGAAAATCCTATTACCTTTACAACAAGATTATACAGCAGTCCATAGAAAATCCGAAAAAGCAGTATTTGATTTTAGTACCGGAGCAGTTTACCATGCAGACGCAAAAAGAGCTGGTTACCATGCACCCCAGAAAGGGAATTTGCAATATTGATGTGTTGAGCTTTGAGCGTCTGGCTTTTCGTGTGCTTACAGAAATGGGAGAGAGCCAGAGAACACTTTTAGAGGAAACCGGAAAGAGCATGGTTCTTCGAAGAGTTGCGCAGGAGAAGAAAAAAGAGTTGAAAATACTGGGTGCGAAAATGGATAAGCAGGGCTATGTTTCCCAGATGAAATCTATGGTATCCGAGCTGCGCCAGTACGAAATTTCCACAGAAGATTTAGAGGATGTACTGGAAGATTTATCGTCTTCACCGGAGCTGTATTATAAATTGCAGGATATAAAAACCTTATATCAGGGATTTTTTGACTATCTGGAGGGCAGTTTTATTACGCAGGAAGAGGTGCTGGATGCCATGGGCAGAGTAGCGCCCCAGTCGAAAAAATTAAAAGACAGTGTGCTTGTTTTGGATGGCTATACAGGCTTTACCCCTATTCAGCTTCAGCTTTTGGAAACGCTTTTGGAAATTTGCGAAGAAGTTTATGTGACAGTTACTGTTGCGGCAGGGGAAGACCCTTATAAAATGGGAAGTCCTCATGAATTGTTTTATCTTAGTAGACAGACGGTGGCAAGTCTTTTGAGGATTGCAAAAGACAAGAAAATAAGCTGGAAGGAATATTGGATACCGGAAGGAAGAGGGGAGTATCAGGGCAGATTTAAAGACAATCCGCCTATGGCTTTTCTGGAAAAGAATGTTTTCCGGTACAGAAGGAAAAAATATCCAAAACAACAGGATGCAGTTCAAATTTATGAAGCTCAAAATCCGGCAAGTGAAATGGAAATGACAGCAGGAGAAATCCGCCGTCTGGTGAGAACCAAGGGATATCGATACAGAGATTTTGCAGTGATTACAGGTGATATGCAGGTCTATGCGCCGGCAGCCGCAAGAGCTTTTGCACGGTATGAAATTCCCTGTTTTATTGATGAAAAACATTCGGTATTTCTCAACCCTTTTGTGGAATATCTGCGGGCAGCCGTAGATATGATTGTAGAAAATTTCAGCTATGAAAGTATATTTCGTATGCTGCGATGTGGATTAAATGACATTTCCACAGAGGAAGCAGACCGCTTGGAAAATTATGTAATTGCCATGGGAATTCGAGGTTTTTCCCGTTGGCAGCAGGAATGGGTAAGAAGCTATCGGGGAGAAAATCCGGAAGAATGTGTACAAATTGATAAGATAAGAGCAAGCCTTGTGGAAAAATGGGAGCCTTTTTATAAGAAAATGAAGACACCGGATGCTTCAGTGAGAACCTATACGGAGGCGCTGTATCAGTATATAACGGCAAATAAAATTCAGGAAAAATTAAAAGAATTTACAAGGAATTTTGAAGCAGAGGGCAATCTTTCTCTGGTAAAAGAGTACAGTCAGATTTATGAAATTGTCATGAATTTGCTGGATAAGCTGGTGGAAATATTAGGAGATAAAAAGGTTCGTATTCGGGAATTTAAAGAGATTTTGGAAGCAGGACTTTCAGAAGCAAAGGTAGGAATTATTCCTCCGACCTCTGACCAGGTTTTGGTAGGAGACATGGAGAGAACACGATTAAAAGACATTAAAATCGTGTTTTTTGTAGGGGTAAATGAAGGAAAAATCCCAAAAGAACAACAGGCAGGAAAGCTGTTATCAGATTTAAACAGAGAGGAGCTGAAGGGCTCTTTGAAAGAAAGAGGCTTGTCTTTAGCGCCAACGGCAAAGGAAAATCTCTATACGCAGAAGTTTTATCTCTACTTAAATCTTACAAAACCCAGTGAAAGAATTTATCTTTCTTACAGCCGATTAAGCAGCAGCGGAGAGGCAATGTCTCCTTCCTTTTTAGTTGCGCAGATACAAAAACTCTTTCCCGATGCCGTGAGAGAGTGGGATGTTCCATTGTTTGCAGAAAGCAAGTACGGAGCCTTGGACAGACTGTCAGAAGAAATGCGAAAACAGGACAGGACATCTCCTGTATTTGAAGAACTGATGAGCTGGTTCACTTCTCAAAAGGAATATGGAGAGCTTGTCAACAGGCTGATTGATGCTGCATATTATGTAAATCCACAGGAGAGTATCAGTAAAGGCGTGGCAGAAGCTCTTTACGGAACAGAGCTTTCCAACAGCGCCAGCAGGCTGGAGCAGTTTGCAAAATGCGCCTGTTCCCACTTTTTAAGCTATGGCTTGATGCTGCGGGAACGTGTCCGCTATGAGTTCAGCATGGCTGATATGGGGACACTTTTGCATAACAGCCTTGATTTGTTTGCACGAAAAGTGCGGGAACAAGGGAAAAGCTGGGTGGATTTGGAGGATGAAGAGAGAGATACTCTGGCAGAAGACTGTGTAACGGAGGTTGTGGAAAAGTCAGGGGAAACCATTTTGTTAAGCAGCGCCAGAAATGCTTATACCATTAACCGTGTGAAACGTATGGTAAAGAGAAGTGTCTGGGCATTACAGAAGCAGTTAAAACAGGGAGAATTTTATCCAGCCCTTACGGAGTGGGCTTTTGGAGAAAAAGATAACATAGACAGTCTGAATTTTGATTTAGAGTCCGGACAAAAACTACATTTAAAAGGACGAATTGACAGAATTGATGTGTGTCAGGATAAAGAAAATCATCTCTATGTAAAGGTTATTGATTATAAATCAGGAACAACCCAGCTTGATTTGATAAAGCTTTATTACGGGCTTCAAATTCAGTTAGCGCTCTACTTAAATGCAGCTCTTGAGTTGGAAAAGAAGCGTTTTCCGGACAAGTTTGTACAGCCGGCAGGGGTGTTTTATTATAATACAAAAGACCCGATTTTAAATAAAGAAGATGTGAAAAATCCTGAAAATCCACAGGAGGAAATCTTAAAGAAATTAAAAATGGACGGGATTTGCAGCTCTGAGCCGGAAATTTTGCAAAAGCTGGACAGAAATCTGTCAGCAGGAAAGAGTGTGGAGTCTTTTGCAGTGCCTGTAAAATATACGGCAAAGGGGACTTTTTCCGGTAATTCCAAGGTGGCAAATCAGGAAGAATTTGCTATTATGATGGATTATGTACAGGATAAAGCAAAAAAAATCGGCAGAGAGATTTTAAAGGGAAATACCAGCGTAAATCCTTTTGAATGGAAAAAAGAAAATGCCTGTGAATATTGCCCTTATAAAGAAATATGTGGTTTTGATGAAAAGCTTCCGGGATATGAATATCGCAAATTGGAAAAAGATAAATCAAGTAATCTGTGGTGTCTGATGGAAGAAGAAATGGAAAGGGGGGAAAAGTAAGATGGGTGTTTCATGGACAGAGGAACAGCAGAAGGTTATTGATACCAGAAACTGTAATATACTGGTAAGTGCGGCTGCAGGAAGTGGTAAAACGGCTGTTTTGGTAGAACGAATTATCCAAAGAATAACAGATAAAAACAATCCTGTGGATATTGATGAGCTTTTGATTGTAACCTTTACAAGAGCAGCCGCAGGGGAGATGAAAGAGCGTATCCGACAGGCTATCGAGAAAAAGCTGGAAGCAAATCCCGAAGACGAACATCTCCAGAGACAGAGCACTTTGGTACATCATGCGCTGATTACCACCATTGACAGTTTTTGCTCTTATATTGTAAAAAACTATTTTCATCTTATTGATTTAGACCCTTCTTTTCGCATGGGAGATGAAGGGGAGATGCGCCTGTTGCAGGCAGATGTGGCAGATGCTGTTTTAGAGGAAGCATACACAGAAGAAGCTCCTTCTTTTCTTGCTTTTTCAGATGGATTTGCAGGGGGAAAGACAGATAAGAAAATTCCGGAAATGATTATAAAATTATACAGTTTTTCCATGAGTTACCCTTATCCGGAGGAATGGCTTTTGAACTGCCGTAAGGCTTATGAGGTGAAAACCTTGGAGGAGCTGGAAAATGCAGAATGGATGAAGCTTATAAAAAATGAAGTGAAACAGGAAATAAAAGAGGCTTCCATGCTGTTAAAGCAAGCATTGGAAATTTCAAAAGAGCCGGATGGACCTGTTTTTTATATCGGACTTTTAGAAGATGAAGTTTCAGAGTTGGAAAAGTTAGAGCGGACAGAAAACTTTTTTGAATGGAAGGAAATGCTGGACAAACTGGAATTTAAGCGTCTTCCAGCAGGAAAAAAAGCAGAAAAAGAGCTGGTATCAGAAAGTCGGCAAGAACTTGCAAAGAACTTGCGAAATGAAGCAAAAGAGCAGATAAAAGCTTTAAAAGAACGGTATTTTCAGGAAACGGCAGAGGAGATGCTGGAAAACCTTCAAAGAGCAGGAGAGCCTGTAGGTGTTTTAGTGGATTTGACTTTGGCGTTTATGAAACTGTATAGGGAAAAGAAAAAAGAAAAGAATATTCTGGATTTTGGAGATTTGGAGCATTATGCTTTAGAAATTCTCATTCATCATACAAAAGAAAAAGATGAGCGCACAGACGCAGCCAGAGAATTGTCAAAGAAATTTGCAGAAATTATGATTGACGAGTATCAGGACAGTAATCTTGTGCAGGAAAAGCTTTTAACATCTGTTTCAAAAATAGAAGACGGAATTTATAATATTTTCATGGTGGGAGATGTGAAGCAGAGTATTTACCGCTTTCGTCTTGCCAGACCGGATTTGTTTATGGAGAAATTTAAAACCTACCCACAGGAAGCAGGGGAGAATTGTCTTCGTATTGATTTGCATAAGAACTTCAGGAGCAGGGCAGAGGTTTTAGAAGGTGTAAACTACCTGTTTTATCAGATTATGGGAGAAGATTTAGGCGGTGTAGAGTATGACAGCACAGCAGCTTTATATCCGGGAAGAACGTTTCCTCCTAAACAGGAAGAAGAAAGTGAGCCTGCAACAGAAGTCCTTCTTTTAGAAGACGAGGAGGAGAATACAAGAGAATTAGAGGCAAGAATGGTTGCTCTTCGTATTGGAGAATTAGCAGGGAAATATCTGGTTTTAGATAAGAAGACAGAGGAATACAGACCGGCAAAATATTCAGATTTTACCATTTTGCTTCGTACCATGTCCGGCTGGGCAGAAACCTTTAAAAAAATTTTAAATTCCTGTGGAATTCCTGCCAGTGTTACCACAAAAACGGGATATTTTTCTGCTCAGGAGGTAACCACTGTTCTGGATTATCTTAAAATTCTGGATAATCCCATGCAGGATATTCCTCTTGCGGCGGCTCTTCATGGATTGCCTGATGGATTTAGTTTTCAGGAACTGGCAGAAATTAAGGTTTTGGGAATGGAGAATGAAAAAAACGGTTTTTACGAAGCGCTGCTTTTGGGAGAAAAGCTTTCTTCACCTTTAGGAGAAAAAATACGCAGATTTTTTGCTGTTTACAGAGACCTTCGCAGAAAAGTTCCTTATACACCTATGCACGAATTGATATGGGATTTTTATGATGCCACGGATTTCTTGGTATATCAGCAATCCTTTGTATCGGGGGAACAAAGAAAAGCTAATCTGCTGATGCTGGCAGAAAAGGCAAGAGATTATGAAAGCACCAGTTATCGAGGATTATTTAACTTTATCCGCTATATCGAAAATCTGAAAAAATATCAGGTGGACTTCGGGGAAGCGAACACGCTTTCAGAAAATGAAGATACCGTGCGTATTATGAGTATTCACGGAAGCAAAGGGCTGGAATTTCCTATTGTGTTTGTCTGCGGAATGGGAAAACAAATCAATATGCAGGACGCAAGGGAGAGCATTGTCCTTCATCCTGACTTGGGTATTGGTTCGCCTTATGTAGATACCCAGCTTCGTATTCGCACAAGGACAATTCTGCAAAAAGCAGTGCAAAGAGAAATTTTGCTTGAGAGTCTGGGAGAAGAGCTGCGTATTCTCTATGTGGCATTGACAAGAGCCAAAGAAAAACTTATTCTCACCGGTGTGACATCGAAACTGGAGGATACGCTAAAGAGCTTTGAAATGCTGAAAAAACAAGAGGAAGAAAGGCTGCCTTACGGACTAAGAGTAAAAGGAAAAAGTTATCTGGACTGGGTGCTTGCGGCATTAGCAAGACACAGGGCAATGAAGCCTCTTTATGAAATGTATGATTTTTCAGTATATTCGCTCAATGAAATGTATGACAGAGAACCTGATTTTACCGTGAGACAAGTGCAGCCACTGGAGCTGGTATTAGATGAAGCACAGCTTCGCACAGAAGAAATGCTGAAAAAGGGAGAATTGCTTTTATGGGACAGCAGTGAGGTCTATGATGAAAAATGGCGCAAGCTTTTCAGAGACAGCTTTTCCTATGAATATCCTTATCAGGCAGAAGGTGCTATTCCGGCAAAGCTAACGGTATCGGAGATAAAGCGAATGCAAAGTGCAGATACAGAAGAAAGTGAAATACTTCTGGAAAAAGAGGAAACAGAGGAAATCGTGCCGTTATTTATGCAGGAGACAAAGGAAGAATTAAAAGGTGCTGCAAAGGGAACACTGTACCACAGAGTATGGGAAAATCTGGATTATGAAAAAATAGATACCAAAGAGCAGATAGAAGAACAGTTGGAAAATATGCTGACCACAGAAGAAAAGAAATCTATATGGATATCTGATTTTTATCGTTTCGCAAAAAATCCTCTTGCGGTTAGAATGAAAGCAGCAGCGCAAAGAGGGCAGTTATATCGGGAACAGCCATTTGTGATTGCCATGCCTGCAAATCAGATGAAAAAAGAGTATGAAACGGAAGAAGAAATTCTGGTACAAGGGATTATAGACGCTTATTTTGAGGAAGAAGATGGGCTGGTTTTGGTAGATTATAAGACAGATAAAGTTCAAAAAGGACAGGAAAAAGAGCTGATAGAAAAATATAAGGTGCAGATGCGGTATTATAAAAAGGCACTGGAAATGATTACCGATAGAGAGGTAAAAGAAATTTATATTTATTCAACGGGAATTGGAAAAGCAGTGTTGGTACATTCGGCTGAGCTTAAGACGCTTTAATAGAATAAAAACCCCCATGAGATGCCGCTCATGGGGGTTTTGTGTGTAGTCCAATGGACCTTTTATCATTTTGCCTGTCGTCAGTATAGCATATACTTACAGGCTTTTCAAGGATATGTTGTTTCAGAAGAAATACGTATGGTTCTTGAAAAAATTCGTAAACTTTAGAGTTGAGGAATAACCATTTCAAGTGCTTTCTTCATCTACTTATCATAAAATTTGTTCCATTGGAAGATAAGTATACATGTCACTTAAAAATTCTTCCCCTGTTTCGGAAAAATGATTTCTTTTCCAAAATGTTTGGCTTTGGAGGTTTCCCTTATCAATGGCAAGACGGACTTTATAATAACCGGAAACTTTGAGATATTGGAGACAGTCTCGAATAATTTCAGAAGCAATGCCTTGACCTTGATAGGCATAATCTAACATAAAGAAACCAATAAAAGCTATATTTTCTTTTGGATAATTTAATATCAAATCCATGACAGCTACTAATATGTCGTCATCATAATATCCAACAAAAAATTTATCCTTATATTCTTTATTTGGAGGTAAGGCATAAAAATCCCCTAATATACTTTCTTTTGTAAGTTTTACAGGATGGTATTGATAAAAAATAGAATTAGAAGAACATAAATGAAAAATCTTATCAATGTCTTCTAAATTTAATTTTCTAACGCGATAGCTTTGAGATAAATGGGTTTCGTTCATAATCTTTCTCCATAATGTGTTATACAGAAATGTTATTTTGAAAATATTGTTCTGTATAATAAATAGCTGTTTGTATATAATCATCACTCATTTTACCGTTTTCTTTTTCAATATAGTAAACTTCGTCTTGATAATAGTATTGTACTACAAAAACAAATATTATGGTATTAAAGTAGAAAAAGTATTTACGACCGGAAAAACCTTTTAATTTCCGTTTTACTATGATATCATTTTACTATAAAGAAGTGTATGCGTTTTAACATTGCTATTTAGTGAAAGAGAGGAAAGCTTATGAAAAAACAAGTGCTTACATTGTTCGCTGCTTTTAGTATCTGTTTTCTATTTTCCGGATGCGAGAAAGAGGAAAATTATGGACAGGTAGAGTTGCCGGATATGGGAAAAATTGAACAGGTGCAGCTTGGCAGTATGCGTATGACAGTAGGGGAGGACTATCCGCAAGCAAATGCAGAAAGTTTAGTGTCTAACTTGGAAAAAGCGCCTCCTGTAAATAAAAAGCAAAGAAAAGATTTGGATAAAGGGGAAGATTACTGGTCTGTGGGAGTTGTGGTAAAAAACGGAACAAAGCAGATGTTTTATTTCTTCCGGAAAGGAGAAGACTGGTATTTTGAGACCGAGGATGGAAGACTATATTCTGACGGGGATTTTGTAACGGAACACATGGAGAGTTGTCAGAAAATGACAGCTCCGGTTTTGATTGCCATGATAGGAGAAGAGGAAACGCATAAGATATATTTTGACTTGATGAAGGAGCTGGAACCCATAGATTTGAGATTTTTCTATATTACAGATGTAATGAAAAATATAAGCTACAAAGGGTATTCGGAAGAAAAAGCCATAGAACTTGCAGAGCAGGAAGCAAAAGATTTGTGGATAAATGATAAGTATGCCGAAATGCAGGGATATCAGCTTTCTGATAAAAAGCTGGCAGAAGCGACAGAATTATATGCGGAACAGTATAAAGAAAGTGAGTATTATAAAAATATCGGCGAGCAGATTTACAAGGATTACGGACTTACCGTAGAAGAGGGGATTGAAAAAGGGCGCAGTCTTATCGAAGCGGCATACTTTAGAAGTAAAATTCAAGTGGATAGGAAAAATGAATTTTATGATGGGAAAGATACCATAGGCGATAAGCAATGTAAGAGCTGGGAGGAGTATTATAGAGTCTTTGTAGAAGAGGTCATGATACCGGAAGTAGAAAAAGAGGGAATAGAAGAATTTGAAGAAACAATGAAAGAGGCAAAAGCCTTCTACGAAGCAAATCGAGAAAAACTTCAGGAGATGATGGGTAAGATGGAGGGAGAACTGTATACGATTGGGGATGTTCCGCAAGATGAAGTGTAATATATAATGTGAAAATTGAGAAAGAGGGATTGTGCTTAACCGCGCAGTCCCTTAGTTTTTTTCTTTCAAAAATCTTTCGAATTTCTTTTAGAAAATATCATTGACAAAATAATATTATATAGCGTATAGTATTAAAAATAAAATAGTATTGCGTATAAAACAATATTATAGCAATAGAAATGAGGTGAAGTTATGGTTTTTAATACAGGCGCTGCCCTCTTAGATGCTATTGTACTGGCAGTTGTGTCCAATGAGAGTGAAGGAACTTACGGATATAAGATTACACAGGATGTCCGACAGGTTCTGGAGGTTTCTGAGTCCACTCTTTATCCCGTACTTCGCAGACTTCAAAAGGATGAATGTTTGGAAACCTATGATAAGGAATATGGCGGCAGAAACAGGCGATATTATAAAGTAACAGAAAAAGGAAAGGTACAGTTGGACTTGTATCGTGCAGAATGGAGAAGCTACTCAACAAAGATAAGTACATTGTTTGAGGGAGGAATAGGGAAATGATGAGAAAAAAGGAATTTTTAGAGCAGCTGGAGCGGCTGCTGTGGGATATACCGGAACAGGAGAGAAAAGAGGCATTGGAGTTTTATGAGAATTATTTTGACGATGCCGGAGAGGAAAACGAAGCAACGGTTATTCAGGAACTGGGAAGTCCGGGAAAAGTTGCGGCAACCATTAAAGCAGATTTAGACGAAAACGGCAGCGAGCACGGAGAATATCGGGAAACAGGATATACCGATGAACGCTTTGAAGAAAAAAATATGCCGGACATTCAGAGTGAAAGGGTGGAACAGAAGCCAAAAAGAAGCAGCTTGTCATGGGCGTTGATATTACTGCTGGCAATTATAACCGTACCGTTTTGGGGAGCGTTGGCAGTTGCAGGATTGGGATTGATTGTAGCGCTTGTAGGAGCAGCTATTGGTGTGGCAGCAGCATTATTTTTCGGATGTATCGGGCTGTTAATGGGCGGTATTATTTCTTTAGGCGTAGCAGTTACACAGTTTCCGGCAGTGCCTACGGTATGCTTGGTTGCAGGCACAGGACTTTTGATGATTTGTATCGGTTTATTGCTTTTGCTGGGATTTTTGTGGCTGGCAGTAAAAGTATTTCCGATTTGTTTCCGCTGGGTAATTGACTTTATACAAAGAATTTTACACAGAGGAATACGGGGAGGTGAAAGAAAATGAAAAAATTTACGAAGATTGCATTGATTGTTGTTCTCATTACAGGTATTGTAGGCGGATGCCTTGCAGGCGTGGGATTGGTATTTGGAGGTTCGGTTCGGTCCATTACCGGTAATTTTACAAATAGCCGTTTGTATCATGTTCTTAGGAGAGCATGTCGGGATCACGAAGGACCGTGGTGGGATATGGACGATGATTTTAACGATTATCGTCATAGCCTTGGAGATTTAGACAATTTTAATCATGGCAGCATGGAACAGCGTGAATTTCTTCCTTCAGAAATAGACAGTATAGATATTGAAATCTATTCAGGAAAGGTAGAAATTCGTACAATTCCGGAGGACGAAATCAGAATTTCAGGGCTGACAGATCAGGATTTCTTAGAATTAGATACAGAAGACAGGGAGCTGTCACTGGAAAGAGAATATCATGATTATGGGGTAATGGAAGACCTTATTATTGAAGTACCGGAAAGTAAAGTATTTTCTTCTCTTGATGTTCATTTAGAGTCGGGACAATTTTTAAGCTCAGGAAAGCTTTCCGTAAGAGAGGGTGATTTTACTTTGATGTCAGGCAGCGTGCAGATAGAGCTTTTAGATGCACAGGAAACAGATATTGAAATGGCATCCGGCGATTTTGCTGTTACACAGACAGGAAAGTTAGAGGATTACGCAGTGAGGACAAAATGCGCCAGCGGTCATCTTGTATTAAACGGAGAGGAACACGCAGGAACTACAAATGCCAGATATGGCACAGCAGGAAGCTTGAAAAAAATAGATATTGAAAGCAGTTCAGGAAGTGTAGCTGTTAATTTTGAAAATCAGTAAAAGGAGAGAGTATTATGTCAGATAAAAGATTATATCGTTCATCAACAAATTGTATGTTAGCAGGTGTTTGCGGAGGTATCGCAGAATATTTCAATATTGATCCTACTTTAATCCGTCTTGCATGGATTATTCTTACCTGCATGGGATTTGGAACAGGAATTATCGCTTATATCATTGCAGCAATCGTAATTCCAAAATAAAAGCAGGTTTCTTTGTATAAAACTGTAAATTAAGGCCATACTCCAAAGAAGAAAGGAGTGTGGCTTTTTTATGGCAAAGAAAAAAGAAGAAAAAATTGATTTGAATAATATTCCGGAAGAAGAGAAAGTAAAATATGAAATCGCAGAGGAATTAGGACTTTTAGATAAGGTTTTAGACAGTGGATGGAAAAGTCTGTCAGCAAAAGAAACCGGGCGTATAGGCGGACTTATGACAAAGCGAAAACGGGAAAATGAGAGAAAGAAAAATGCTTGACTGTGGGTATATGGAATGGTATTATTGTGTTGTATAATTCCATAAACCTATTAAGTGCATCTGCGTTGACCGCACAACGCCGGTGAAAAGGGAATCAGGTGAGAATCCTGAGCGATCCGGTCACTGTATTTGGGGAGCAATGCTTCAATAATCCATTGTATTTTGATACGAGAAGGAGAAGCAAAGCAATGAACCATGAGTCAGGAAACCTGCTTAATAGCAGTAAGGTGAAAACTTCCGTGCAAAGTTTGAATCCCTCATACTGTGAGTTACAGTAGATGATTCCACTTTCATGATGAAGGTGGATTTTTTTATGGAATGCCGAAAGGTAAGAACCTGAACTTATAGAATTATGCGTTGATTAAATGGCAGGTGAGGTGTCCTGCTTCTGAACTCCTGTTTTACAAAGTTTTGTTTTCCCGCAACAGACAAAACGGCGCATCCTCCGCAGGAACAGAATAATTCGTGACTAAAGTCAGGGCACTTCATCAGGAAACAATATTTCATATTTTTATAGGACTGTGTATCGAGAGATATGCAGTCTTTTTACGTGATAGAAATTCTGTCATAACATTCTTACTCTTGTCCGGGAAACTTTGCTTTTGTATAATAAGAAAATAATAAAAAGTAGAGAGCAGAATGATAGGGAGGGGAATGGATGGCTGTAATAGAAATTGAAAATCTGACCAAGGATTATGGAAATAAAAAAGGAATTTTTGATGTGTCATTTTCTGTGAAAGAAGGTGAAGTTGTGGGATTTTTAGGCTCTAATGGAGCAGGAAAGACTACAACCATCAGACATCTTATGGGATTTATAAGCCCACAAAAAGGAAGGGCACAGATTTTAAACATGGATTGTTTTCGCAATGCTTCTTGTGTTCAGATGAAGGTGGGATATCTTCCGGGCGAAATTGCTTTTATGGACAATATGTCAGGAAAAGAGTTTATTGAATTTATGGCGAAAATGAAGAAGATGAAAGACCTGACGTATGCGAGAGAACTAACGGAATATTTGGAAATCGATACACAGGTTAAGATTAAAAAGATGTCTAAGGGTATGAAGCAAAAAATCGGATTGATTATTGCTTTTATGCAGAACGTGCCGATTTTAATTTTAGATGAACCGACTACGGGATTAGACCCGATTATGCAGAACAAGTTTGTAGAGCTGATTAAAAGGGAGAAGGATGCTGGAAAAACAATTTTAATGTCTTCGCATATTTTTGAAGAAGTGGAAAATACCTGTGACCGAGTGGTTATGATAAAAGACGGAAAAATTGTCGCAGATGAAGATATACATAAGATAAAAAATAACAGAGTGAAGCATTATGAAATTACTTTTTCTGATATAAAAAGTGCAGAAAACTTTCAAGGCTTATATTCTGACAGTCAAAGAAGGGAGAATACAGTTTTTCTGTCTTTAAAAAATCAAGTAGATGAATTGATTAAGCAGTTAAGCCGGTACGAGGTGCAGGATATTGCTGTCAGAAACCAGACGTTGGAAGAAGTTTTTTTGCGTTATTACAAGGAGGAAAAGTGATGAGTATACCATTGTTAAAAAGAGAAATAAAATCCAATTATAAAATATTGCTGTTGTTTATGGGGATTGTTACTCTTTATTCCGGTATCATTACTGCAATGTATGACCCGGAAGTAGGGACCGGAATAAACGCCATGGCAGAGAGCATGCCGGAATTTTTTGCTGCATTTGGTATGGAAAATCCGGGAGTTACACTGCTGGATTTTTTGAATAATTATTTATATGGATTTATTTTAGTGATTATTCCGTTTATTTACATCATCATTATGTGTTACAAATTAGTTTCTAAGTATATGGAAAAAGGTTCTATGGCATATTTATTAAATACGCATTACAGCCGAAGCGAAATTATTGTTACACAGCTTGTAGTCCTGCTTTCAGGAGTGATTTTACTGGTTCTGTATGCCGTAGCGCTGATTATAATATGCAGTGAGATTATGTTTGAGGGAAAACTGGAAATTGAGAAATTTCTGGTGTTGAATTTCGGATTGGCTTCTCTGGAAATATTTTTGGCTTCTATGTGCTTTCTGTTTGCCTGCCTGTTTAATGAAATGAAGTTTTCTGTTGGTCTGGGAGCGGGAATTGGACTGGGATTTTTCTTAATTCAGATGCTTTCACAGGTAAATGAAGATATTGAATTTTTGAAATATTTTACTCCGCTGACGCTGTTTGATGCTGAAAAAATAATGGAATATGATTGGGTTGGATTTGCGTATGTAGGGATATTGTGGCTTTTAGCAGGAATATTCTTCATGATAGGAATAATGGGATTTAAAAAACGGGATTTGCCTTTGTAGAAAAATGAGGTTATTGCAGTAAGCGTCGTTTACTTCGATAACCTCATTTTGGGAAAAATTATTCTGGTTTTAAAGAAATTTCCATCTGCACCGGCTGATGGTCCGTGTATTCAAAGTCCGTGTTGATGACGGAAATATCAGAAACCGTTATATTATCCGACACAATAAAGCCGTCAATGACATAGACCTGTGAGGTTTCATAAGAACCGGTATAAGGCGCATTTAAAAGTCGGCAGGTTGGATAAGTATCATCAACTGCAAAAGAAAAATGTTCAGGAAGAGTATCCTGACCGATAATTCCGGGAACCCAGTTTTCTGTGTTGGTAATGGGATATTTGTCCATTCCTTCAAAAGTCTGATTAAAATCGCCTCCTGCAATGACGTAGTTTCCTGCTTCGTATTCCTTAGATAGCTTTTCAGCCAGCATTTTACTCTGTGCAATTTTTCCGTCACCGTCATCGTAAGCCTCTAAATGGAAATTAATCAATACCAGCTCTGCGTCAGTACCTTCCAGCGGAATACGTGTTTCCTGCATACAGCGTTTTAAGTTACATGTTTTTACAGGCCATGAGAAAGACTCAGGAAGTGCAAGGCGGGCAGCACTGTTTACTTTTAAATCTGTCATGGTGAAGATACCGCTGTTTACTTTTTCGATAGGCGGAAGGGGATAAGGAACAAAATCGCATTTAAAATTATAAGCAAAAATACCTTCCATATTTAAGGAGCTTTTTAAATATTCTGTTTCATCAATATGAAAAGAACGTTTAGAGTCTTTGTCAACCTCCTGAAGAAAGTAAACATCAGCAGGATTTTCCGTAAGAACCTTTTTAATACCTGTTAGGTTTGTTTCTACTTGTTCTTTACTGTCCGGCTGTACTTCGGAACCGCCGTCCATGAAGAAATCTTCGCTTTTATCAAGCCCTGCATATCCGATGTTGTAAGTCATAATACGCAGAGAGTCATCTAAAGACAGTGTACGGGTATTTTTGGGCACTTTTAGAGCTTCTTCTTTCTCCGGTCGATATTCCCGAATGGTAAGCCATAGAACCGCACAGACTAAGAGGATGAGGATAATGAGGACAACAATCCCCAATCCTTTAAAAAACTTTGAAAATTTTGGCATAGAGCACCTCCTGTGGTGAAAATTATAATTAAAAGTCCAGATACTGTCTCCGTGTTTCCTTTCAAACATGACTATTTTCTTGTTTTTCTGCGCCGCTTAGAAATACTTTGTACGCCAAACTCGTGCAATAGCACTCAAACACGGCTTCCAAAGCATCGCTATGCTCGAAAAACTGCGAAAATATGCCAAATCGTTTGGAAGGAAACACGGAGCTTATAGCTGCTGTTTTTTAATTATATTTTGAAATTAAAATATACTTGCTGGATTGTTCCGAACTTTGTTTTTCTACAACCCTTACATTATAAAAATTGTAACACAAACAGATGGGAAAGAACAGTTTTAATATTGATTAGAAAGTTTTTAGAATTTCCTGTCTTGACAAATCAGGGGTTTATGCTTATGATAAAATGCAAGTAAAGGTAATGAGAAAGAGGAGTACATTCAGGAAACTTACAGAGAGAGCAGCTCAGCGGCTGGAAGGCAGCTCAAGGGAAATGGATGGAAGGTAGCTTTTGAACCGGGAGGCTGAAGGAGGAAACTTTGGTAGGCTTTCACGCATCGTCAGCGTTAAAGGACTTTTGAGTGATAAATAAAGGTGGTACCGCGATGAATAATCGCCCTTTGTAACTATTTTATAGAAGAAATGGTTATGAAGGGTATTTTTTTACCCTTTATAACCTAAGAGGAGGAAACCATGAGCAAGGAACTTGCAAAGACTTATGATCCGAAAGGATTAGAGGATCGTATTTATCAAAAATGGCTGGATAACAAATATTTTCATGCAGAGGTAAACAGAGACAAAAAACCATTTACCATTGTTATGCCGCCGCCAAATGTTACAGGACAGCTTCACATGGGACACGCATTAGACGAAACCATGCAGGATATCCTTATTCGTTTTAAGAGAATGCAGGGATACGAAGCGCTGTGGCAGCCGGGAACAGACCATGCAGCTATTGCTACGGAAGTAAAGGTTATTGAAAAATTAAAAGAGCAGGGCATTGATAAGAATGAAATCGGCAGAGAAGAATTCTTAAAACATGCTTGGGAATGGAAAGAAGAATACGGCGGAAAGATTATCAATCAGCTGAAAAAGCTGGGTGCTTCTGCTGACTGGGACAGAGAACGTTTTACTATGGACGAGGGCTGTTCTAAAGCAGTACAGGAAGTTTTCATTAAATTATATGAAAAAGGATATATTTATAAAGGCTCCAGAATTATTAACTGGTGTCCTGTATGTCAGACTTCTATTTCTGACGCAGAGGTAGAGCATGAGGACCAGGATGGATTTTTCTGGCATATCAATTATCCGGTAGCAGGAGAAGAAGGTCAGTTCGTAGAAATCGCTACAACAAGACCGGAAACCTTATTAGGCGATACCGCAGTTGCAGTAAATCCGGAAGATGAAAGATACAAACATCTGGTTGGAAAAATGCTGAAGCTGCCTTTGACAGACAGAGAAATTCCTGTAATCGCAGATGAATATGTTGATAAAGAATTCGGAACAGGATGTGTAAAAATCACACCGGCTCATGACCCGAACGACTTTGAAGTCGGAAAACGTCATAACTTAGAAGAAATCAACATTATGAATGATGATGCAACTATCAATGAGCTGGGCGGAAAATATGCAGGTATGGACCGCTATGAAGCCAGAAAAGCGATGGTAGCGGATTTGGAAGCACAGGGACTTTTAGTAAAAGTAGTTCCTCATTCTCACAGCGTTGGTACACATGACCGTTGTAAGACAACCGTAGAACCGATGATTAAGCCACAGTGGTTTGTAAGAATGAAAGAAATGGGAGAAGCTGCCATTGAAACTCTGAAAAACGGAGAATTACAGTTTGTTCCGGAACGTTTTGACAAGACATATATGCACTGGCTGGAAAATATCAGAGACTGGTGTATTTCCCGTCAGTTATGGTGGGGACACAGAATTCCTGCATACTACTGCGATGAATGTGGGGAAACTGTAGTTGCAAGAGAAATGCCGGAAAAATGTCCGAAGTGTGGATGCACACATCTCCATCAGGATGAGGATACACTGGACACATGGTTCTCTTCAGCACTCTGGCCATTTTCTACTTTAGGCTGGCCGGAAAAAACAGAGGAAATGGAATATTTCTATCCTACAGACGTTCTGGTAACAGGATATGACATTATTTTCTTCTGGGTAATCCGTATGGTATTTTCAGGTCTGGAACAGACAGGCAAAACACCATTCCACCATGTTTTAATTCATGGTCTGGTAAGAGACTCTCAGGGACGTAAGATGAGTAAATCTCTTGGAAACGGTATTGACCCATTGGAAGTTATTGACAAATACGGAGCAGATGCGCTGCGTCTTACTTTGATGACAGGTAATGCACCGGGAAATGATATGCGTTTTTACTGGGAACGTATAGAAGCAAGCAGAAACTTTGCTAATAAGGTATGGAATGCTTCCAGATTTATCATGATGAATTTGGAAAAAGCAGATATTCCAAAGAATATTGATTTACAGACATTGACAGGCGCAGATAAATGGATTTTATCCAAAGTAAATACACTGGCAAAAGAAGTAACAGAAAATCTGGATAAATACGAACTGGGAATTGCAGTTCAGAAAGTATATGACTTTATCTGGGAAGAATTCTGTGACTGGTATATTGAAATGGTAAAACCACGTCTTTATAATGATGAAGATACTACAAAGGCAGCAGCCCTTTGGACATTGAAAACAGTTTTAAGCAATGCATTAAAGCTCCTTCATCCATATATGCCTTTTATTACAGAAGAAATTTACTGTACACTTTGTCCGGAAGAAGAATCTATTATGATTTCTGCATGGCCGGAATTTACAGAAGAGTGGGATTTTGCAGCAGATGAAGAAGCAGTGGAAACAATTAAGGAAGCCGTAAGAGGAATTCGTAATGTTCGTACAGGTATGAACGTTCCGCCAAGCAAAAAAGCAAAGGTATTCGTTGTTTCTGAGGAAGCAGCAGTCAGAGAAATATTTGAAAGCGGAAAAGTTTTCTTTGCTACACTTGGCTATGCAAGCGAAGTTTTCGTACAGGCTGACAAAGAGGGAATTGCAGAAGATGCAGTATCAGCGGTAATCGGCAACGCAGTAATTTATATGCCGTTTGCAGAACTGGTAGACATTGAAAAAGAAATTGAGAGATTGAAGAAAGAAGAAGAAAAACTGGAAAAAGAGCTTGCACGTGTAAACGGTATGCTGAATAATGAGCGTTTTATCAGCAAAGCGCCGGAGAGCAAGGTGCAGGAGGAGCGTGAAAAATTAGAACGCTATACCAACATGATGGAACAGGTGAAAGAGCGTCTGGCACAGCTTCAGTAATTCTTTAGGCACAAATCAGGGACAGGGGGATAAGGCTTTTACAGTCGTACACCCCTGTTCTCATTGCTATTAAGGAGAATAAATTTTATGAAAGAAATAAAAAAAGTATTTTGTCTGAAATACCTTAATATGTTTTCTGTTCCTCTGCAAATGCTGGCAGTCTGTGTGGGATATTTCTTTATTGAAGCAATGTCCAGACATTCTATCTGGAATGCGTGGGAATTTTTACAGGAACGCCCGTTGGTATTCTTTTACAATGCGTTTCTCATATTTACCACTACATTGATTGTATATCTGTTCCGCAGACGTGTGTTTGTGCGAACGATTTTGTTTATTTTCTGGATGGGACTTGGAATTATTAACGGTGTGCTGCTTACTACACGTGTTACGCCGTTTACCGGTCCTGACTTACACATGATTACAGATGCTGTCCAGATTGCAGACAGATATTTGTCACCTTTCTTTTTCTGGGTAGTAATGATTGTAGCGGTTATTGCGATTATCGGTTTGATTATTTTGTTTATAAAAGGACCGAAATATCAGGGAAAACTCAGCTATAAGGTCAATGTGCCTTTGATTATTGCAGGGGTTCTCGCTTTTGCGGGCACAACAAAATTGGCATTGGAAAAGAGGGTGCTTTCCAACTATTTTGGAAACATTGCTTTTGCTTACGAGGATTATGGATACCCCTATTGTCTGGCAACCACTGTGTTTAACACAGGAATTTCTTCACCGAGAGAATATTCCAAGGGTGTCATTGATGAAATTCAGAAAAGTGAGGAAAATCTGGCAGAAACAGGGGAGAAAAGACCAAATATTCTGTTTTTACAGTTGGAGTCCTTTTTTGACCCGACTTTGGTAGAGTATCTGGAGGTATCGGAAGACCCTATTCCGAATTTCAGAAAAATGATGAATGATTATTCTTCCGGTTACTTTAAAGTTCCTTCCGTAGGGGCGGGTACAGCCAATACAGAGTTTGAGTCTATTACCGGAATGAGCATGCGTTATTTTGGACCGGGTGAATATCCGTATAAAAGTATTTTGAAAGAAACCACCTGTGAAAGCGCTCCTTATGTATTAAAGGGGCTGGGTTACGGAACTCATGCAATTCATAATAACGAAGCGAATTTCTATGGAAGAAAAAATGTTTTTGCAAATCTGGGATTTGATACCTTTACTTCGGAGGAATACATGGCAACACAGGACGATACTAATCCTAATGACTGGATGCGTGACAGAAACCTGACCAGATATATTCTGGAAGCAATGGAGTCCACACCGCAGCCGGATTATGTATACACGATTTCCGTACAGGGACATGGAGATTATCCTGAAGAACCGGTATTGGAAAATCCAAAGATTACAGTAAAAGGCTCAAGTACGCAGGCAGAAAATTATAAATGGGAGTATTATTGCAACCAGATTTATGAAATGGATCAGTTTGTAAAAGAGCTGACAGACGAGCTTTCCAAGCTGGATGAAGACGTTGTGTTGGTTATGTATGGAGACCATCTTCCGACTATGGGACTGAAGGTTACCGATGTAAAAAATAAATATCTTTTCCAGACACAGTATGTGATTTGGGACAATATGGGACTGGAAAAGAAAGATAAAAATCTGGCAGCTTATCAGATTGCAGCCGAGGTTATGGACAGAGTCGGTATTCATGAGGGAAATATTTTCCGTTTCCATCAGGCAAGAAGAAATACAAAAAATTATCAGGTGGATTTAGAAACGCTCCAATATGATATTTTATATGGTGAAAAATACACATACGGAGGGAAAAATCCTTTCCAGAGAACAAAAACACATTTGGGTGTAAAGGAAGCAGAGCTTCATGGAATTGATACTCTGGGTGAAACACAGTATTATATCAAAGGCGCAAACTTTACACAGTCCTCATTTATGGAAATAAACGGGGAATTGGCAGAGGCGAATTTTGTAGATGAAAATACATTGCTTTTGTTAAACACCGCCTTAAAAGAAGGGGATGTTGTAGATGTTGCAATGCGAAGCAACAGTTCTACCCACAGAGTGCTTACAAGAACAGAAAAGTATATTTACCATGAACCAATCGAAGGAAGTTCAAGCGCAGAGTTGGAATTGATTGTCACGGAAGAGCCGGAAACCGCTGTGACAGAAGAAAGTCAGAAGGAAAAAGAGGAATAAAAGAAAATTTTTCTGACCGACATAATTTGCTTGCATATTCTTTCCACTCCATTATAATGGTAATTGATATGAGGCTACCGCATTAGGCAAAGTCTTAGTGCGGTAGCTTATGTTTTCAGAACAGGAGGGATAGCTTGTTTACTTATGACGAAGCGGTAAATTATATAGAAGATATACCGAAGTTTACAACGAAAAATAAATTAGAACACACCAGGAAATGTCTGGATATGCTGGACAGCCCTGATAAAGATAGAAAAATTATTCATGTTGCAGGAACAAACGGAAAGGGAAGTGTCTGTGCTTTTCTTTCTACCATGTTGGAAGCCCACGGTTTTCGATGCGGGTTATTCACATCTCCTCATCTTGTAAAAATTAATGAGCGTTTTCAGATTAACGAGGTAATGGTTTCGGACGAGGCCTTTTTAGAAGCCTTTTTACGTGTGAAAAAGCTGGCAGATGAGCTTTTAGAGGCAGGAGATTATCATCCTACTTATTTTGAATTTCTTTTCCTTATGGGAATGGTGATTTTCCAGAAGGAAAATGTGGATTATATCATTTTGGAAACCGGTTTAGGTGGAAGACTGGATGCTACAAACGCTGTATTAAATCCTATTGCCTGTGTGATTACATCCATTAGCCTTGACCATGTAGAATATTTGGGAAATACCATTGCACAGATTGCAGGAGAAAAGGCAGGAATTATAAAACCGCAGGTTCCGGTAATCTTTGACGGAAATAATCAGGAAGCGGCAGAAGTAATAAAAAAGAGAGCGCATGAGTTAGGATGTCCTTGGTGTGAAGTGAAAGAAGAAAACCAGAAGCTTTTGGATTTTACACCGGAAGGAATTCATTTTATCAGCCGTTCAGCTGCTTATGGGGACACGGAATTATTTGTTCCTTTTACTGCAAAATATCAGATGATGAACGCTTCTCTGGCTCTGGAAACCATGGGTGTTTTGAAGGAATATCATGGTATGGAAAAGGCAGAGTTGGTGCATGGTATGAAAAATACCCGCTGGCAGGGGCGTATGGAAACCATACTTCCCGGTGTCATTGTAGACGGAGCGCATAATGAGGACGGCATTGCAAAGTTTGTAGAGACTGTTCGTCATTTCCAGAAGGATTATGAAATTACATTGTTATTTACCACGGTTTCTGACAAGGAGTTTCCTGATATGATTGCAAAAATCTGTGACGGGCTTCATTTTACCAATGTTGTGACAACAGAAATCTGGGGAAGCAGAAAACAGTCAGCTTTGGAGCTTGCTGGACTGTTCAAGGAAAACGGATGTGAAAACGTTTTGGTGGAAACAAATCCGGAAAAAGCTTTTGAAGAGGCTTATAAGCTGAAAAAAGACGGGCTGCTGTTCGTGGTAGGTTCTTTATATCTTGTAGGGGAGATTAAGGACTATGTAAGGAGGAGAGTACATGATTAATTACGAGGAAGAACTAAAGAAGTTTCAGCCGTGTTTGGATGTAGACGATGCAGAAGGGGCAATTTATAAACAGGATTTGACAGATGTCATTGATATTCTGAAAGAAATGATGCGGGATAATCATAAAACATCTGAGAAATAGGAGTAGACGATGAATTGTGTTGTATGTCAAACAGTACTGACAGCTTCTGATTATTGCCCGAAATGCGGATGTAATGTAAAGGCACTGAAGAAAATCGATGCTTTATCCAATTTTTATTATAATCAGGGACTTGAAAAGGCTCAAATTCGGGATTTATCAGGAGCAATTACCTGCTTGAAACGAAGTCTGAAAATGAATAAAATGAATATACAGGCAAGAAATCTTCTTGGTCTGGTATATTTTGAAACGGGAGAAGTGGTTGCTGCCTTAAGCGAATGGGTAATCAGCAAAAATATGATGCCTGAGGGCAATCTGGCAAGCGCATATATTGACAAGCTGCAAAAAAATACCAATCGCCTTGATATGATTAATACAAGCATTAAAAAATATAATCAATGTCTGGAATATTGCCGAAACGGTAATCTGGATATGGCGAAAATGCAGCTGAAAAAAGTGCTTACTAACAATCCAAAGCTGATTAAAGGTTATCATTTACTGGCGCTTATTTATATTCATGAGGGTGAGTATGAGAAAGCCAGAAAACAACTGAAAGCAGCGGCAAAGATTGATAAGACCAATACCACGACTCTTCGTTTTTTAAGAGAAATTGAGGAGCAGACAGGCAGAGCTACAAATCTGGACTCTCGTTTTAAAATGAGAGAAAAAGAGGATGAAAAGCAAAACGGAAGTATTGTATATAAGTCCGGCAATGATACCATTATTCAGCCGCCGGAATATAAAGAAAAGAGCATTACCAATACCTTGGTAAACCTGCTTTTGGGGCTTTTGGTAGGCGCTGCGGCTCTCTGGTTTTTGATTGTGCCTGCAAAGACACAGAAAATCAATCAGGAAGCCAACAAAAAGGTTGTGGAATACAGCGGAAAAATGGCAACCATATCTGCGGAGCTTGCCCGTATGCAGGAGGAGATGGAGGCTTCAACCGAGTCTGTCAATACAGCGCAGACGCAAATTCAGGAAGCAGGAGAAAAGGCAGCGGCTTATGAAAACCTCATAAAAGCGTGGCAGGCACATCAGGAAGGAAATTCCGATACAGCAGCCAATGCCATTGAAGGCGTTAATGCAGAGCTTCTTTCCGTAGAAGCAAAGAGCATGTATGACAGCATTATGAAATCCGTAGGTTCTACGGTGCGCAAAAAATATGTAAATGAAGCTTCGGCTGCTTTGGAAAGCGGAGATTATGATACCGCCATCGCCGGCTTGGAAAAAGCTCTGAATATTGGAAAACAGGATAAAAATACCATGTTCCAGTTAGCACAGGCCTATGACAAAAAAGGCGATAAAGAAAACGCAAATCAGTGGTATCAGAAAATTATAGATGAATTCCCCGGAACAAAAGCAGCTTCCGATGCAAAGGATTATCTGGAGGCAAACGGCGGTTCTGACCAAGCTCCGGCAGAAGGTGAAGGAGACGGAGAAGTCCCAACGGAAGACGGGGGAGAGACAGACGGAGAAATACAGTCAGGGGAAACCATAGAAGAATAAATACAGAAGAAAAACCTTGGAGAAAAGGCGTATACGGGAAGTATGCGTCTTTTTGCTGTTTTACATAAAAAACCATTTGCTTTTGATATTGGCTCAGATATCCCACGGCAAACGCAGTTATTTTCTAGTTTTTCTGCGTCGCCTAATGATGTTTTGTCCGCCAAACTCGTGCTGATGCACTCAGACACGGCTTCCAAAACATCACTATACATCCAAAAACTGCGAAAATATTCTGCATTGTTTGCCATTGGAATACTGCGCCTGCATCTGGAAATGGATATAAGTTATTTATGCAAAACAGAGAAGGAAATTAATAATATAGTTGTTGGTGATAAAATTATAAAATAGAAAAAAAGTGATAAATGAGTTTAAATTTGTATGTAGAAATGATGCTTATAAATGAAAGGGTGATAGTGAAGATGGAGGATAGAATTAAGAAGCGTGGAAATCAGTTGATTGTGTATGTTCCAAAGGAATTAGACCATCATTTTGCAGAGCAGATTACCCCGCAGGTGGATAAGGAGCTGGATAAGGGGTTGATAAAGCAGCTGGTGTTTGATTTTTCGGAAACGGGTTTTATGGACAGTTCGGGAATTGGCATGATAATGGGCAGAAAGCGGATTTTAAGTTACAGCAAGGGGACGGTGGCAGCAATCCATGTAAATGACAGAGTTTTGAAGATTATGCAGCTTTCCGGTATTTACAAGCACATTGAAATCAGTCAGGAGCCGGTATGGAATTATAGAGTGAGATAGGGGGGAGATTATGAACCGGGATAATAAAATGGTTCTGGAGGTAGAAAGTCGTTCCTGCAATGAGGGACTGGCAAGAATTGCGGTGGCTGCGTTCAGCACACAGTTAAATCCTACACTGGAGGAGGTCGCAGACATAAAAACAGCCGTATCGGAGGCAATTACAAACTGTATCGTGCATGCGTATCAAAAAGAGACAGATATGATTACCATAGAATGCAGCCGCTTTCAAAGAGAATTAACGGTAGTGGTACAGGACAAAGGAAAAGGAATTGAAGATGTGGAAAAGGCAATGCAGCCTCTTTTTACTACAAAGCCTGAGCAGGACAGGTCGGGAATGGGATTTGCTTTTATGGAAGCTTTTATGGACGAGGTACTTGTAGAGTCCAGACTTGGCGAAGGGACAACCGTAACCATGAAAAAAACAATCGGCAGACAGAAAGACGTCTTTGAGTAGGAGGGCTGTATGGATGATATCCTTGCCCTTATCGGGCGTGCACACCAAGGAGATAAGAGCGCAAGAGATATACTTACAGAGAAAAATATGGGGCTGGTACATAGTATTGCCAGAAGATTTCAAAATAGAGGGGCTGAGTTGGAAGACTTAGTACAGATAGGCTGTATCGGACTTTTAAAAGCCATAGACAAATTTGATTTAAGCTATGAAGTGAGGTTTTCCACATACGCAGTGCCTATGATAACAGGAGAAATTAAACGTTTTTTAAGAGATGACGGTATGGTAAAGGTGAGCCGTTCCTTAAAAGAGGCAGCGGGAAAGGCTTATGCAGTCAGGGAAGAATTGCTGATGAAAACGGGGCAGGAGCCGTCTATGGAGGAAATTGCAAAGGAATTGTCTGTATCAGAAGAAGAACTGATTATGGCGATGGAGTCTTCGGCACAGGTGGAGTCCTTGCAGAAGACCATTTATCAAAGCGATGGCAGCGATATTGCTTTGGAGGATAAGCTGCCTTATGAAAAAGATGAACAGGAGGAGGTTTTGGACAAGCTTCTTTTAGAAGATATATTGGGGAGCTTAAATGCCAGAGAAAGAGAGCTGATTTATCTGCGCTTTTTTAAAGAGAAGACACAAACCAGCATTGCCAAAATGATGGGAATGTCTCAGGTACAGGTTTCCAGACTGGAAAAGAAAATTTTAAAGGCATTAAGAGAACGGATATAAAGCGAAAATTTGGACATAATACTCCTTAGTAATGTAAGGAGGTTGTCAGATGAGTGAAATTTTGTATATACAGACAGAGAAAAATGTAGAAGTACAAAGTCCTGAAATATATTTACAGGATGTGGCGAAACTTACATGTAAGGACAGTAAAGTGTTAAATAGAAATAAAGTAAGAAAGGTTTTTTCTATTCCAAATGGGGAACCGGGAAGGTATGTGGTTTCTGCGGTGGATTTAGTTCATGCAATAGCAAAAGAGGAACCTAATGTAGACATTACCCATATTGGTGAGGCAAATCTTGTTGTTACTTACGAGAAAGCAAAGCATCAACAAAAATGGTATAGCTGGTTAAAGACATTATTGGTCTGTGTGCTGACTTTTTTTGGAGGTGCTTTTTCTATTATGACCTTTAACACAGATGTGGATACTGCCAATTTATTTTCTAAAATCTATACGCAGTTTACAGGTGAAATAGCCACAGGTCCTACGATTTTGGAATTTACTTATTCGGTGGGAATTGGAATTGGTGTTGTTTTTTTCTTTAACCATTTTGGGAAAGGCAAGCTTACGCAGGACCCGACTCCGGTGGAAGTACAGATGCGGCTTTATGAGGATGACGTAAATAAAACGCTTATTGCAGATAAAAATCGCAGCAAGAAAACACAGAAGGGGGAAAATGCTTAATGTGGCAGGGGGAAATTCTGGCAGGTATTGCAGGGCTTTGCGGCGGTGCAGTAGTAGCGGTGGCTCTGGCAGCGTTTATTATAGAACTGGGAATTATTCCACGCTTTGCAGGGATTACTCATACGGCGAACCACATTTTTCTATACGAAAATTGTCTGATGCTTGGAAGCTTTTTGGGAAATCTGATTTATATTTATCATCTGTCTGTTCCTTTTGGAAAAATTTTTGCAGGTGTTACAGGGTTTTTCTTTGGGATGTTTTTAGGGGGCTGGATTATTGCCCTTGTAGAAGTGGTAAATGTGTTTGCCGTGATGGCAAGGCGTTTGGGACTGAAGAAGGGGATTGGATGGATTGTAATTTGTATTGCAGTAGGGAAAACACTAGGAAGTCTTTTCCAATTTTTTATTGCATAAGATTGGAACATACTTCACACAATAAGAATAAAGGTGGTGAATGGTAATGGACGCAAAGCAATATGAAAAATATGTCAAGGAAAAGACGCCAACGCATAATTTATTTTTAAATATGCTGGGAGCTTTTGTAAGTGGTGGAGCAATTTGTACTATTGGACAAGTGATTTTAAATATCTGTGAGAATATGGGGCTGGATAAAGAAATCAGCGGCAGTTGGACTTCCTTGCTTTTAATTTTGTTCAGTGTAGTTCTTACAGGATTTAATATTTATCCGAAACTGGCGAAATGGGGCGGTGCAGGGACTTTAGTTCCGATTACGGGTTTTGCCAATTCTGTGGCGGCGCCTGCTATTGAATATCAGAAGGAGGGACAGGTTTTCGGAATTGGATGTAAAATCTTTATTATAGCCGGACCTGTTATTTTATACGGAGTTTTAACATCTTCCCTGTTAGGATTGATTTATTACTTTTTGCATATATGGGGGATTGTGTAATGGAACAGATTGTAGGAAAGCAGAGTATACAGTTTCAGCAGGCTGCCCATATATTAAGCGGGGCAGCTATTGTAGGGAAAAAAGAGGGAGACGGTCCTCTTGGCAAATATTTTGATAAAATTGGAGAGGAAGAGGGACTATTTGGATGTACTTCGTGGGAAGAAGCGGAAAGTAATCTGCAAAAGGAAGCAGTATCTATGGCGATTGAAAAAGCCGGTATTGAAAAGTGGCAGCTTCGTATGATTTATGCAGGGGATTTGCTGGCTCAGACAATAGCGTCTTCCTTTGGAATTATGGGCTTTGATACTCCTATATACGGACTTTACGGAGCGTGCTCCACAATGGGGGAAGCCCTTTCTCTTTCGGCGATGGCTGTTTCAGGAGGGTATGCGCCTTATGTTGCAGCCGTGACGTCCAGCCATTTTGGCAGTGCGGAAAAAGAATTTCGATTTCCTTTAGGATACGGAAATCAGAGACCTTTATCAGCTACATGGACAGTGACAGGCAGCGGCGCATGTATTTTGGGAACGAAAGGCGGAAAAGCCAGAATTGCAGGAATTACAACAGGAAAAATTGTGGACTACGGCTTTAAGGACTCCTTAAATATGGGGGCTTGCATGGCGCCTGCTGCCTGCGATACCATTTACCAAAATCTTATGGATTTCAATCGTCTGCCGGAAGACTATGACAGAATTATCACCGGTGATTTAGGAGAAGTGGGACAGAGAATTCTTTTTGACTTAATGAAAGAAAAAGGTTTTGATATTGAAAAACAGCACATGGATTGCGGCATAGAAATTTTTGATTCAAATACGCAGGATACCCATGCAGGAGGAAGCGGCTGCGGCTGTGCTGCGGTTACTTTCGTTTCTTATATTCTTCCTAAAATAGAAAAGGGAGAGTGGAAACGTATCCTGTTTGTGCCTACGGGAGCGCTGCTTTCAAAGGTCAGCTTTAATGAAGGAAAAAGTGTGCCGGGCATTGCTCAGGCAGTAGTCATTGAACATTGTTAGGAGAAAAAATTATGGAATACATCAATGCGTTTTGGGTAGGGGGATTGATTTGTGCACTGGTGCAGATATTATTAGAGAAGACAAAGCTGTTGCCCGGAAGGGTAATGGTTTTGCTGGTGTGCACAGGAGCGGTATTGGGAAGCTTTGGTATTTATGATAAATTAATTGACTTTGCAGGGGCAGGAGCAAGCGTTCCCTTATTGGGATTTGGGAATACCTTGTTCCAAGGAGTAAAAAAGGCAATTTCAGAGCATGGATTTTTAGGGATTTTTATGGGTGGTTTTACTGCCAGTGCGGTGGGAATTTCCGCAGCGCTGATTTTTTCCTATGCGGCAAGTCTGATTTTTAAGCCAAAGATGAAAAACTAAGCTATACTTTTTCGCTAATCAATAGTATAATGTTAGTGCTTATGTGGGATACGGGTGGATATTCGCATCCCAAAACAGCACTTTGAGAAGTAACTAATAAAAAATGTAGTAACAGGAGGAAACGGAAAATGCTGCAAGCATTCTCACGTTCAGAAGAACTATTAGGAAAAGAAGGACTTCAGATACTTGCAAATTCCAAAGTTGCAGTTTTTGGAATTGGAGGGGTAGGCTCTTATGTGGTGGAAGCATTGGCAAGGTCAGGGATAGGCAATCTGACTTTAGTAGACCACGATGAAGTGAGCCTGACAAATCTCAACAGACAGCTGGTGGCTTTGCGCTCCACTATGGGCAGAAAAAAGGTTTCCGTAGCAAAAGAGCGAATTATGGATATTAATCAGGATGCGGTGGTACATACCTACGATACCTTTTTTAATGCAGATACTGCGCAGCTGTTTGATTTTTCAGGATATGATTACATTGTAGACGCTGTGGACACGGTGTCTGCAAAGCTGCTTCTGATAGAGAAAGCAAAGGAAGCAAATGTACCGATAATTTCCTGCATGGGTACGGGAAATAAATTAAATCCGTCCTGTTTTCAAATTGCAGATATATCAAAAACCAGTGTGTGCCCCCTTGCAAAGGTGATGCGTACAGAGCTGAAAAAGAGAAAGATTAAGAAGGTCAAGGTTTTGTTTTCGACAGAAACAGTACGTAAGGAAAAGAAAAGTGAGCCGGTGGAGCTTAGAAGCGCAAGCAAACGGCCTGCTCCGGCAAGTGTTTCTTTTGTGCCGGGAGTGGCAGGGCTTATGATAGCCGGAGAGGTTATTAAGGATTTGGTTTTTGGAAAGGGTAAAAAGGGATAAGAGGTATTAGAATGGAAAATAACAGCATTGAGAATATGTTTTGCATGACTTTGGGCAGCGACAATGTGAGACTGCATGAACCAATGAAAAAGCATACAACTTTTCGTATTGGAGGACCGGCAGATTATTATCTTTGTCCTCACAGCACAGAGGAACTGCAGAAAATTCTTCAGATATGCAGAGAAAATAAGCTGGAATTCTTTATTTTGGGAAACGGAAGCAACCTTTTGGTAAGTGATAAGGGATATCGAGGCGTAGTTATTCAGCTTTGGAAAAACTTCAGTGATATTGAAACAGAAGACAATACCATTACGGTAAAAGCCGGTGCGCTTCTGTCAAAGGTTGCCGCAGAGGCTTTGGAGGAAAGCCTGACAGGGATGGAGTTTGCCTCCGGAATTCCGGGAACCATGGGCGGAGCAGTGATGATGAATGCAGGCGCTTACGGCGGTGAAATGAAGGATATTATCAGAGAGGTTACGGTTCTTACAAGGGAGGGGGAACTACTGACACTTTCCAAAGAAGAGATGAACTTCGGATACCGAACCAGTGTGGTAAAGGAAAAAGGTTATGTGGTGATTTCCGCAGAGTTACAGCTTAGAAAAGGTGACAGAGAAGAAATTCGCAAGGTAATGGATGAGTTAAAGGAAAGACGTGTGACGAAACAACCGCTGGATATGCCAAGTGCAGGCAGTACCTTTAAAAGACCGGAGGGATACTTTGCGGGCAAGTTGATTATGGATGCGGGACTTCGGGGATTTTCCGTAGGCGGCGCACAGATTTCAGAAAAGCACTGTGGCTTTGTAGTAAATAAAGGCGATGCAACCGCTGCGGATGTATTGGGACTTATCGGAGAGGTTCAAAAAAGGGTACAGGAAAAATTCGGAGTTGCATTAGAGCCTGAAGTGAAGTTTTTGGGAGAATTTTAGGAGGAAGTATGCGGTTTGTAATTGTGACAGGAATGTCAGGCGCCGGAAAAAGTACAGCGCTGAAAATGCTGGAGGATATGGAGTACTTTTGTGTGGACAATCTTCCGGTTATGTTGATTGAGAAATTTGTGCAGCTTTTAAGAGACGGCGGACCGGGAGAAATCGAAAAAGTTGCGGTAGGCGTAGATATTCGTAACGGAAAGGCATTGGATGAACTGGAAACAGTTCTTGAAAATATCAATTTTTCAGGTGTTGGAATTGAAATCCTGTTTTTGGATGCAGAGGATGAGGTGCTGGTGAGACGTTATAAAGAGAGCAGACGAAGCCATCCTCTGGCAGCAGAAAGCAGAATAGATGAGGGAATTCATCGGGAAAGAGAAAGACTGCGCTTTTTGAAGGAATACGCAGATTATATTTTAGATACCAGCAAGCTTTTAACCAGAGAACTGAAGGCAGAGCTTGAAAAAATTTTTGTGGAAAACGGAAGCTTTAAAAATCTGATGGTTACCGTATTGTCCTTTGGATTTAAGTACGGTATTCCGCAGGATGCAGATTTAGTATTTGACGTGAGGTTTTTGCCAAACCCTTATTATATTGAGGAGCTGCGTCCCTTAAGCGGAAATAATGCCCCTGTCAGCGATTATGTTATGAGCTTTGATTTGGCGCATGAATTTTCTGATAAGCTGGAAGATTTAATCCGTTTTTTAATTCCCAATTATATTACAGAGGGAAAAACACAGTTGGTGATTGCCGTGGGATGTACCGGCGGAAAACACCGTTCCGTAACTCTTGCAAATGAGCTTTACCGAAGATTAGGCGAAAATGAAGAATACGGAATTCGTGTGGAACATAGAGATATAGAAAAGGATGGGAAAAAATGTCTTTCTCCGGAAGCGTAAAGGAGGAATTGCTTCGTTATGAGGACAGCGCAAGGCACTGCTGTATTGCAGAACTGGCAGCCATGATTGCTTTTCATGGAGAGATAGTGCCTGCGCCGGAGGGAAAATTAATTCTTACCATATCTTCGGAAAATGAAAGTATTCTTAGAAAGGTCTTTACATTACTGGAAAAAACGTTTACAATGGAACTCAAAGTTTCTACTGATAGACAGATAGTCAGGAAAAACAACCGATTTACCATTGATATAGATGATACAGAATTGACTGTTAAAATATTACAGGCAGTAAAGGTGCTCAGCGCAGACAGAAGACCCGTGACAACGAATGCTTTAGTCAATCCCATCATCATTCAAAGGAGCTGCTGTAAACGTGCATTTCTAAGAGGTGCATTTTTATGTGCCGGCTCTATTAGCGACCCTGAAAAGTTTTATCATTTCGAGGTGGTTTGTACAACACCGGAAAAGGCACAACAGATGCAGGAGCTTATACAGTCATTTGGAATTGACGCTAAAATTGTAAAGCGGAAAAAGTATGAAGTTGTTTACGTGAAGGAAGGAGCACAAATCGTAGAACTTTTAGGTCTTATGGGAGCAGGTGTATCCCTGATGAATTTGGAAAATGTCCGGATTTTGAAGGGGATGCGAAATACTGTAAACAGAAAGGTGAACTGCGAAACCGCAAATATTAACAAAACCGTAAATGCAGCAGTAAAGCAGGTGGATGATATTATATACATCCGTGATACTGTGGGACTCCACAGACTGCCTGAAAATCTGGAGGAAACAGCTTTGTTAAGATTGGAATATCCGCAGGCATCTTTAAAAGAACTAGGCAGTTTACTGTCTGCTCCGGTAGGAAAGTCAGGTATTAACCACAGATTAAGGAAGATTTGCAGCATAGCAGAACAGCTCAGAGGATTCAAGGAGGAACAGGTATGATTAGGAAACCAATTACCATCGGGATTTCAAACGGTCTTGAGGCAAGACCAATCGCAATGCTCGTACAGGTGGCAAGTCAGTATGCCAGCAGCATTTATTTGGAGAGCGAAGCAAGAAAAGTAAATGCAAAAAGCATTATGGGCATGATGAGTTTGGGATTAGACGCTGGTGAGAGTGTAACAGTTTCTGTTGATGGCGCGGATGAAGAGGAAGCCATGAAAAGTATTGAAGAATACTTGAGCAAGAAAGAAGAAGTGTAAGCTCTGCATACCGAAACGAAAAAGAAAATAAAAGGGAAGATGCGGCATAAAGCTGCATCTTCTTTTGGTTTTACGGAAAAGCGTTCCATCTTGCAATCAGAACAAAGATGTAGTAAAATCGAGAAAGATGAAAGAACAGGAGGTTTTTAGACATGAAGACAGAAAATGCGTGGAAAAAATACACAGATACAACAGAGGTATTTCAGTTTAACGAAAAGTATAAAGCTTTTATCAGTAACTGCAAGACAGAGCGTGAATGTATTTCAGAAATGATTTCTCAGGCAAAGGCAGCAGGCTACCGCAATCTTGATGATATCATTGCAAATAAGGAAACATTGCAGGCAGGAGATAAGGTTTATGCCAACAATATGGATAAAACTCTGGCAATGTACATTATCGGTGAAGAACCAATGGAAAAGGGCATGAGAATTTTAGGCGCTCATGTAGACTCTCCTCGTATCGATTTAAAACAAAATCCATTGTACGAAGATCAGGAGCTGGCTCTTTTAGATACACATTACTACGGCGGAGTAAAGAAATATCAGTGGGTGACAATTCCTTTGGCATTACACGGGGTTGTGGCAAAGAAAGACGGACAGCTGGTTCAGGTTGTCATTGGAGAGGATGAAACAGATCCTGTTTTCGGAATTTCTGATTTATTAATCCATCTTTCTGCAAAGCAGCTTCAGAAACCTGCGGCAGAAGTGGTAGAAGGGGAAAATCTCAATGTACTGGTAGGAAGTATTCCTCTTTCCGGTGAGGAGGAAGAACCGGTAAAAGCACAAATTCTTCAGATTTTAAAAGAAAAATATGATATGGAAGAGGAAGATTTCCTTTCCGCAGAATTTGAAGTTGTTCCGGCAGGAAAAGCCAGAGACTACGGATTTGACAGAAGCATGATTATGGGATACGGACATGATGACAGAGTTTGCGCTTATCCGTCCTTTGAAGCAATGCTGGCACAGGATAAAGTAAAATATACAGCGGTATGCCTTTTAGTAGATAAAGAAGAAATCGGAAGTGTGGGAGCGACCGGTATGCAGTCACGTTTCTTCGAAAACGCCACAGCAGAGGTAATGTATGCGGCAAATCAGTACAGTGAGCTGCTTTTACGAAGAGCGCTGAAAAATTCTATGATGCTGTCCTCTGATGTAAGCGCTGGCTTTGACCCGAACTTCCCGGAAGTAATGGAAAAGAAAAACAGCGCATACTTAGGTCACGGCATTACCTTTAATAAATATACCGGTTCCAGAGGAAAGAGCGGTTCTAATGATGCAAATCCGGAATACATAGCAAAGCTGCGTAAGGTTATGGATGACAATCATGTGGCATTCCAGACAGCAGAGCTTGGAAAGGTTGACCAGGGCGGCGGCGGAACAATCGCATACATTCTGGCAAACTATAATATGGAAGTAATTGACTGCGGAGTGCCGGTATTGAATATGCACGCACCATGGGAAATTGCAAGTAAAGTGGATATTTATGAAGCATACAGAGGTTATTGTGCATTTCTGAAAGATATGTAAATATAAATTGACTCTATACATCTTCGCTGAAAGATGTTAATATAAAGTATATTATGAAACTATGCGGCGAAGCTGTAAAGTAAGGAGTACACAAATGTCAAAAGTATTGAAATTTATTGTGAACCTGGTGGTTCTCCTGTCCATAGTCGTGGCGGCAGCGCTTTTAGTGCCTCCTTTGTTAGGTGTGGACACTGTTATAAATGATAACTCGAATATAGAAACCAACCTTCCTGTGGGAGCGGTTGCTTACGGCAGACAAGTAGATACGGAAAAGCTGAAAAAAGAAGATAAAATTCTTTATATGGAAGGTTCTGCTCAGTATGTATACGAAATTCAGGATATGGACACAACAGCAGGTTCTTATAAAGTGAAAGACGTATACAACAAAAACAATGATGCGGAAAGCATTACATTGCAGGATAAAGTGTCAAAGGCAGTGATAACAATTCCGTTTATCGGATATGCAGCCATCGCTTTACAGAGCAAAACAGGCTTGATGGTGGTAGGTGCAGTGATTATTCTTCTGATTATTTTATTTATTCTTTCTGAGGTGCTTCGCAGAGGCGATGATGACGAAGAAGAGGATGAAGAGGAATATGAGGAAGAAGACGACGAGGATGAAGAGGATGAACCGGGATACTGGGAACGCCGTCGTCTGAAAAAAGAGGAAAAGCGGAGACGTAAATTGGAGAAAAAAGGCTTACTGGAAGAGGATGATGAGGAAGAGCAGGAACAGGAAGATATGAATGATGTTTTTGTTCCGGAAAATACATTTTCCGAACCGGCAGCTTCCGAACCGGAACAGGAGCTTCAGGGCTTTGATGAGGCTATGAAGGATGCAATGTCTTCTATCGCTTCGGGAATTGCGCAGGTGAGTGAGCCTGAGAACGTTCCGGATGCAACGGTGGTTATGCCGGATGCAGAGGAGCTGGAAAAAGCAGTACAGGAAGCAGAAGGAACGCTTGAAACGGCAGAAGAGCCTGAGGTACAGGAATTCGCAGCAGAAACAGAATTAGAACCTGAGGCTGAGGAAACACAGGCGGTTGAAAATATTGAGGCAGATATGCCGGAAGATATTGCAGAGGATATTATAATAGAAGAAACACCGACAGAAGAAACGGAAGTTCAATTATCTGAGGAAGAAGAAATTCCTGTAAATGTAAATGCTGTTCCAAAGACACCTAGCTTAAACGAGCTGCTGGCAAAAGCAGCAGCAGCCGGTGAAGAACCGGAAGTGAAAAAGGATGAAGAAAACGAAGTAACCCTTCTTGATTATTCAGACTTATTATAATGAAAAGAGCGCCATGCCTTAAAGGGTATGGCGTTTTCTGCTATATAGAAAAGGATATTTTGGATAGGATTTTATGTACTGAAAAAAATACAAAGAAAATACAAAAATAATTGAAAAAAGACTTGCAATATGGAAAAACTTCCAGTATACTTACTTTTGCTGTGACATGATAGCTATGAAGTGTGAGGTTGCTGCCTTACGGCAGGTTTTCCGCGGAGCGAATGTCAAGTTAGGAAACTGACGACAAGTCACTGTATTACATCTAAAGACTTACCACTAAGGGTGGGAGTGTGTGTAGCTTTGAGATGACACACACGGGAATGTGTACAGTCGCCGCTTGTCGTACTAATTAAAAGTGCGAAAAGGAGGAGACTTTTTTTATGGCAAGTCAAGTAATGAGAATCACTTTGAAAGCTTATGACCATCAGTTAGTAGATGCGTCAGCAGGCAAAATTATCGAAACTGTTAAAAAGAATGGAGCAACTGTTAGTGGACCGGTACCACTTCCTACAAAGAAAGAAGTAGTAACAATCTTACGTGCGGTTCACAAATATAAAGACTCCAGAGAACAGTTCGAACAGAGAACTCACAAAAGACTGATTGATATCATTGCACCTACACAGAAAACTGTTGATGCTCTGGCACGTCTTGAAATGCCAGCTGGTGTTTATATTGATATCAAAATGAAACAGAAATAAAAAAAGTTCTGTTTAAGGTTAAGAGAGATTATCCTTACAAGGTTGATATAGAAGCAATGCTTTAAGCATCCACTTATGTTGACTGTTTGTCTAGGATGATTGCACATCACAGTGTAATCCGCTGTAGATTCACAGGAGGTAAAAAGAATGAAGAAAGCAATCTTAGCTACTAAAGTCGGAATGACTCAAATCTTCAACGAAGACGGAGTTTTAACTCCAGTAACTGTATTGCAGGCTGGACCTTGTGTAGTAACACAGGTTAAGACAATGGACAATGACGGTTACGAAGCAGTACAGGTTGGTTTTGGCGATAAGAGAGAAAATATTGTCAACAAACCAATGAAAGGACACTTTGAAAAAGCTGGTGTTTCCTGCAAGAGATTCGTCAGAGAATTAAAATTAGAAGGCGAATACACATTAGGACAGGAAATCAAAGCTGATATCTTTGCAGCAGGAGACAAAATTGATGTTACTGCAACAAGCAAAGGTAAAGGATTCCAGGGCGCTATCAAAAGACATGGACAGTCCAGAGGACCTATGGCTCATGGTTCTAAATATCATCGTCATGCAGGTTCAAACGGTGCTTGTTCTGATCCTTCAAAAGTATTTAAAGGAAAAAGAATGCCAGGTCACATGGGACATGTAAGAGTAACTGTTCAGAACTTAGAAGTTGTAAGAGTTGATGCTGAAAACAACTTACTGTTAGTTAAAGGTGCAGTGCCAGGACCTAAAAAATCCTTAGTTACAATCAAAGAAACAGTTAAATGCGGTAAATAAGTTTTCGTTGGAAAGGAGGACCACATAAAATGGCAAACGTATCTGTTTATAATATGGAAGGCAAAGAAGTTGGAACAATGGAATTAAACGATGCTGTGTTCGGTGTTGAAATCAACGATCACTTAGTACATTTAGCTGTTGTTCGTCAGCTTGCAAATAATCGTCAGGGAACACAGAAAGCAAAAACACGTTCTGAAGTTTCCGGTGGTGGAAGAAAACCTTGGAGACAGAAAGGAACTGGTCATGCAAGACAGGGTTCAACAAGATCTCCGCAGTGGGCTGGTGGTGGAGTTGTATTCGCACCAACACCAAGAGATTATTCTCTGAAAATGAATAAAAAAGAAAGACGTGCAGCTTTAAAATCTGTTCTTACAAGCAGAGTACAGGAAAACAAGCTTATCGTTCTTGATGAATTAAAATTAGATGAAGTAAAAACAAAAGCAATGCAGAATGTTTTAAATAACTTAAATGTTTCTAAAGCATTAGTTGTTTTAGCTGACAATGATGCAAACGTAGTATTATCTACAAGAAACATTCCTGATGTTGTTACAGCATTACCAAATACAATCAATGTATATGATGTTCTGAAATACAACACAGTAATCTTAACAAAAGCTTCTGCTGCAGCAATTGAGGAGGTATACGCATAATGGCAAACGTAAAGTATTATGATGTAATCCTGAAACCAGTTGTAACTGAAAAAAGTATGGCTGCTATGGGCGAGAAAAAATATACTTTCTTAGTTCACACTGAAGCAAACAAAACAATGATTAAAGAAGCTGTTGAAAAAATGTTCGAAGGAACAAAAGTAAAAAGCGTAAACACAATGAACTTAGACGGAAAAACAAAAAGACGCGGTATGACTTTTGGTAAAACAGCTAAAACAAAAAAAGCTATCGTTACATTAACAGAAGATAGCAAAGATATTGAAATCTTCGAGGGGTTATAAGATTTGGCGAAACAGAGCCGAAGGCGATAGATGAGCCTTAGTCGGACCCCGTTCACGAACCTTAATGAGGCTGAGCGTGAGCGAAAGCCGAATTTAGTTGAGTGAACAAACCCGTTAAATATAGAAACTGAGCAGTCGAGAAAAAATAATCCGATATTTGGCTGCGGCAAAGAAACACCAGGATGAGTTGAGACTGGTGGATTATGAAAGGAGAGCTAGTAATGGGAATTAAAACATATAGCCCATATACACCTTCCAGAAGACACATGACAGGTTCTGATTTCTCTGAAATCACAACTTCTACACCGGAGAAATCTCTGGTAGTGTCCTTAAAGAAAAATGCTGGACGTAATAATCAGGGTAAAATTACAGTTAGACACCGCGGAGGCGGAAGCAGAAGAAAATATAGAATTATCGATTTCAAGAGAAGAAAAGATGATGTACCTGCAGTTGTTAAAACAATCGAATACGATCCAAACAGAACAGCTAACATCGCTTTAATCGCTTATGCTGATGGTGAAAAAGCATACATCTTAGCTCCTGAAGGATTAAAAGTTGGTATGAAAGTTATGAATGGTGCTAACGCAGAAGTTAGAACAGGTAACTGCTTACCATTATCTGAAATTCCAGTTGGTACTATGGTACACAACGTTGAACTGTATCCAGGAAAAGGCGGACAGTTAGTTCGTTCTGCTGGTAACGGAGCACAGTTAATGGCAAAAGAAGGTAAATATGCAACACTTCGTCTGCCATCTGGTGAAATGAGAATGGTTCCATTAAACTGCCGCGCTTCTATCGGCGTTGTAGGAAATGGCGAGCACAGCCTTATCAACATTGGTAAAGCAGGACGTAAACGTCACATGGGTATCAGACCTACAGTTCGTGGTTCTGTTATGAACCCGAATGACCATCCACACGGTGGTGGTGAAGGTAAGACTGGTATCGGACGCCCAGGTCCATGTACACCATGGGGCAAACCAGCTCTTGGCTTGAAGACAAGAAAGAAAAAGAAACAGTCTAACAAGTTAATCGTAAGAAGACGAGATGGTAAAACATTAGCTAAATAGTAGGAGGTAAGACAATGGCTCGTTCATTAAAAAAAGGACCGTTCGCAGATGAAAGCTTACTGAAAAAAGTAGATGCTATGAATGCTGCTGGAGATAAGACAGTTATTAAAACATGGTCACGTCGTTCCACAATTTTCCCTTCTTTCGTTGGACACACAATCGCTGTTCATGATGGAAGAAAACATGTGCCAGTATATGTAACAGAAGATATGGTTGGTCACAAACTCGGTGAGTTCGTAGCAACAAGAACATACAGAGGACACGGAAAAGACGAGAAAAAATCAGGTGTTCGCTAATATTTGAAAGGAGGCTTTTATCATGGCAAAAGGACATAGAAGTCAGATTAAAAGAGCAAGAAATGCTAATAAAGATACAAGACCGTCTGCAAAATTATCCTACGCAAGAATGTCCGTACAGAAAGCTTGCTATGTACTGGATGTAATTCGTGGTAAAGATGTTCAGACAGCACTGGGTATCTTAACATATAACCCAAGATACGCTTCCAGCGTAATCAAAAAATTATTAGAATCAGCAATCGCAAACGCTGAAAATAACAATGGTATGAATCCGGAAAATCTTTACATTGCAGAGTGCTACGCTAACAAAGCACCTACAATGAAGAGAATTAAACCAAGAGCTCAGGGTAGAGCTTACAGAATTGAAAAGAGAAACTGCCATATCACTGTTGTGTTGGATGAAAGATAAGGAGGACTATCATGGGACAGAAAGTTAACCCACACGGACTCAGAGTCGGAGTTATCAAAGACTGGGATTCCAAATGGTATGCTGAAGGCGATTTCGCTGATAACTTAGTAGAAGACTACAACATCAGAACATACCTGAAAAAGAAATTATACAGCGCAGGTGTTTCCAAGATTGAAATCGAAAGAGCATCTGACAGAGTGAAAATCATTATCTACACTGCTAAACCAGGTGTTGTAATTGGTAAAGGCGGAGCAGAAATTGAAAAAGTTAAAGTTGAATTACAGAAATTCACAGATAAAAAATTAGTTGTTGATATTAAAGAAGTAAAAAGACCAGACAAAGATGCTCAGTTAGTAGCTGAAAATATTGCATTACAGTTAGAAAACCGTATTTCTTTCCGTCGTGCTATGAAATCTACAATGTCCAGAACAATGAAAGCTGGTGCTAAAGGTATCAAAACAGCTGTATCCGGACGTCTTGGTGGTGCTGATATGGCTCGTACAGAGTTCTACAGCGAAGGTACTATTCCACTTCAGACATTAAGAGCAGATATCGACTATGGTTTCGCTGAAGCAGATACAACTTACGGCAAAGTTGGCGTAAAAGCATGGATCTACAATGGCGAAGTACTTCCAACAAAAGGAACTAAGGAAGGGAGCGATAAATAATTATGTTAATGCCAAAAAGAGTTAAACGTCGTAAACAATTCCGCGGATCCATGAAAGGAAAAGCATTAAGAGGAAATAAAATCAACTACGGTGAATTCGGTTTAGTAGCAACTGAACCATGCTGGATTCGTTCTAATCAGATCGAAGCAGCCCGTGTTGCCATGACTCGTTATATCAAACGTGGCGGTAAAGTATGGATTAAGATTTTCCCAGATAAACCAGTAACAGCAAAACCAGCAGAAACACGTATGGGTTCCGGTAAAGGTGCCTTAGAATACTGGGTAGCAGTTGTAAAGCCAGGCAGAGTAATGTTTGAAATCGCAGGTGTTCCGGAAGAAACAGCTCGTGAAGCGTTACGTCTTGCGATGCACAAATTACCATGTAAATGTAAAATCGTTTCTCGTGCAGACTTAGAAGGCGGTGATAACAGTGAAAATTAAAAATTATGTAGAAGATTTAAAGACAAAATCAGCTGCAGAATTACAGGAAGAATTAGTAGCTGCTAAAAAGGAACTCTTTAACTTGAGATTTCAGAATGCAACAAATCAGCTGGACAATACAAGCAGAATTAAAGAAGTTCGTAAGAACATCGCTAGAATCCAGACTTTGATTGCTCAGAAAGCAAATGCATAAGGAATTACTTCCTCATAAATAGAAAGGAGCAGCATAATCGTGGAAAGAAATCTTAGAAAAACACGTGTTGGTAAAGTTGTAAGTGACAAAATGGACAAGACCATTGTTGTAGCTATTGAAAACCACGTTAAACATCCTCTTTATGGAAAAATCGTAAAGAGAACATATAAATTAAAAGCGCATGATGAAGAAAACACATGCAAAATCGGTGATACTGTAAAAGTTATGGAAACAAGACCATTATCTAAAGATAAAAGATGGAGACTTGTTGAAGTAGTAGAAAGAGCAAAATAATTTGTAAGGAGGAATCTAAGCATGATTCAACAGGAAAGTAGACTTAGAGTCGCTGACAATACAGGTGCAAAAGAAATCCTCTGCATCCGTGTTTTGGGTGGTTCTACTAGAAGATATGCTAATATCGGTGATGTAATCGTTGCTACTGTTAAAGATGCAACACCAGGCGGTGTTGTGAAAAAAGGCGATGTTGTGAAAGCCGTTGTTGTTCGTAGTGTAAAAGGTGTTCGTCGTAAAGATGGTTCTTACATTAAGTTCGATGAAAACGCTGCTGTTATCATCAAAGATGATAAAACACCAAAAGGAACTCGTATTTTTGGACCAGTAGCCAGAGAGCTTCGTGACAAACAGTTTATGAAAATTGTTTCCTTAGCTCCGGAAGTATTATAGGAGGTAAGCCTGATGTTTAAGATTAAAAAAGGTGATACTGTAAAAGTTATCGCTGGTAAAGATAAAGACAAAGAAGGAAAAGTAATCTCTGTTAATCCGAAAAAAGGCGCTGTTCTGGTTGAAGGCGTAAACATGATCACAAAACATACAAAACCATCCATGGCTAATCAGCAGGGCGGTATTGTAAATAAAGAAGCTTGGATTGATGCCTCTAACGTAATGGTTATGCATGAAGGAAAAGCTACCAGAGTAGGCTTTAAAGTTGAAGATGGTAAAAAAGTGCGTGTTGCTAAAACTACAGGCAAAGTAATCGATTAATAAGAGAGGAGGCCATTTAAAGTGAGCAGACTGAAAGAAATGTACAAAAATGAGATCGTAGATGCTATGATCAAAAAGTTTGGTTATAAGAATATCATGGAAGTGCCGAAACTCGACAAAATCGTTGTTAACATGGGTGTAGGTGAAGCCAAAGATAACGCTAAATTGTTAGACGCAGCCGTAGCTGATATGGAATTAATCACAGGTCAGAAAGCTGTTACAACAAAAGCGAAAAATTCCGTTGCTAACTTCAAAATTCGTGAAGGTATGCCAATCGGTTGTAAAGTAACATTAAGAGGCGAAAAAATGTATGAATTTGCTGATCGTCTCATCAACTTAGCACTGCCTCGAGTACGTGACTTCCGCGGCGTTAATCCAAATGCTTTTGACGGCAGAGGAAACTACGCACTGGGAATCAAAGAGCAGTTAATTTTCCCTGAAGTGGAATACGATAAAGTCGATAAAGTAAGAGGTATGGATATTATTTTCGTAACTACTGCTAAAACAGACGAAGAAGCTCGTGAATTATTGACATTATTTAATATGCCATTTGCAAAGTAAGATAAATTAGGAGGGAAAATTCATGGCTAAGACAGCAATGAAAGTTAAACAGCAGCGCAAACAGAAATTCTCCACAAGAGAATACAGCCGTTGCCGTATCTGTGGACGTCCACATGCTTACTTAAGAAAATACGGTATCTGCCGTGTTTGCTTCCGTGAATTAGCATACAAAGGACAGATCCCGGGAGTTAAAAAAGCAAGCTGGTAGGCCGAAAGCACTTAATGAGCGCAAGCCGTAGGCGCAGCACGAATTTAGTGCGAGGCCGTTCCCGAACCTTAGCGAGGCAAGTCCAAAGGACGAAGTCTGAGCTTAGTTGAGGGAACATACCCCTTCTTTAGGTGTTGGAGAGAACACCTAAAGAATACTTACAGGGGGATTTCAAATAAATAAAAAATATTATTACATGAAAAGTCTAAATTATAGGAGGAAACTATCATGACAATGAGCGATCCAATCGCAGATATGCTTACAAGAATTCGTAACGCAAATACTGCTAAACACGATACAGTAGATGTTCCGGCATCTAAAATGAAACTTGCTATTGCAGACATTCTGTTAAAAGAAGGTTACATTGCAAAATATGATGTTCTTGAAGATGGAGCATTCAAAACAATCCGCATCACATTAAAATACGGTGCAGACAAAAATGAAAAAATCATTACAGGTCTGAAGAGAATTTCTAAACCGGGTCTTCGTATTTATGCTGGAAGCCAGGAAATTCCAAGAGTATTAGGCGGATTAGGAATTGCAATCCTTTCTACAAACCAGGGAGTTATCACAGACAAAGAAGCTAGAAAACTTCATGTAGGTGGAGAAGTTTTAGCATTTGTTTGGTAGGCATTGAACACTTAGCGAATACGAGCCGTAAGGCGAAGTGTGAGGTTAGTGTGAAAGCCCATCTCGAACCTTAGCGAAAACGTAGTTTGAGCTTAGTTGAGAGATGTTTCCACTGAAGTGGAGTGAACCTATCCCCATTTCAGAGTCTGACAGACGTCAGAATGTGTCCAAGCGAGTTTTTTATTATGTCCAAACGAGAGGATAATAGGACTTTGTCCTTTATCATATATAAAAAGATACTGAAAACAGAAGGGAACCATAATCGGCCCTTCCGAAAATCTAAGTAAGGAGGAAATTGGTATGTCACGTATCGGAAGACTGCCTGTATCAGTTCCAGCAGGTGTAGAAGTTAAAATTGCTGAGAACAACGTAGTGACTGTAAAAGGTCCTAAAGGAACACTTGAAAAAGCGTTACCTGTTGAAATGTCAATCAAATTAGAAGATGGTAATGTAGTTGTTACAAGACCAAGCGATTTAAAGAAAATGAAAGCTTTACATGGTTTAACAAGAACACTGATCCAGAATATGGTAATCGGTGTTAGCCAGGGATATGAAAAAACTCTGGAAGTTAACGGTGTAGGTTATAGAGCGGCAAAACAGGGTAAAAAATTAGTTTTAAACCTTGGTTACTCTCATCCGGTAGAAATGGAAGATCCGGAAGGATTAGACTGTAAAGTAGACGGAAACAAAATTGTTGTATCCGGAATTGACAAAGAAAAAGTTGGCCAGTACGCTGCTGAAATCAGAGATAAGAGAAGACCTGAACCATACAAAGGTAAAGGTATTAAATATGCTGATGAAGTTATCAGACGTAAAGTTGGTAAAACTGGTAAGAAATAAGTAAGGAGAGTGTAAAAATGGTTAGTAAAGTATCAAGAGCGAAAGTTCGCGCAAAAAAACATAGAAGATTACGTAATCATCTTAGCGGTACATCTGCTACACCACGTTTAGCAGTATTCCGCAGCAATAATCATATGTATGCTCAAATTATTGACGATACAGTTGGAAGAACTCTTGTTTCTGCTTCTACAACACAGAAAGAAGTAAAAGCTGAGTTAGAAAAAACCAATAACGTTGATGCAGCAGCATACTTAGGAACTGTAATTGCAAAAAGAGCAATCGAAGCTGGTATCAAAGAAGTTGTTTTCGACAGAGGCGGCTTCATTTACCACGGAAAAGTTAAAGCATTAGCAGACGCAGCAAGAGAAGCTGGGTTAGAATTCTAATAAGGGAGGAAATGAACACATGAAACGTTCTATCATTGATGCTAGTCAGTTTGAATTAGAAGAAAAAGTAGTGTCAATCAAGCGTGTAACAAAGGTTGTTAAAGGTGGTCGTAACTTCCGTTTCACAGCTTTAGTTGTTGTTGGTGATGGCAACGGACACGTTGGCGCAGGTTTAGGTAAAGCAACTGAAATTCCTGAAGCAATCCGCAAAGGAAAAGAAGATGCTATGAAAAAATTAGTTACAGTAGCAAGAGATGAAAACGGAAGTATTACACATGACTTCATCGGAAAATTCGGAAGCGCAGAAATGCTGCTGAAGAAAGCTCCAGAAGGTACTGGTGTTATCGCCGGAGGTCCAGCTCGTGCGGTTATTGAACTTGCAGGTATTAAGAACATCCGTACAAAATGTATGGGTTCCCGTAACAAACAGAACGTAGTTCTGGCTACAATCGCAGGTTTAAGCCAGTTAAAGACTCCGGAAGAAGTTGCAAAACTTCGTGGAAAATCTGTGGATGAGATTTTTGCATAGGGAGGATTAGAAAATGGCAGATAAATTAAAAATCACTCTGGTGAAATCTACAATCGGTGCTGTTCCGAAACATAAAAAAACAGTAGAAGCTTTAGGTTTAAAGAAACTTAACAAGACAGTTGAAATGCCTGACAATGCTGCAGTTCGCGGTATGATTCAGCAGGTAAGACACTTAGTTAAAGTAGAAGAAATCTAATCAATATAGAAGGAGGTGCCATCATGGATTTATCAAACTTAAAACCAGCTGAAGGTTCCAGACAGAGCGATAACTTCAGACGCGGTCGTGGACATGGTTCAGGTAATGGTAAGACTGCAGGTAAGGGCCACAAAGGTCAGAAAGCACGTTCAGGTGCAAAAAGACCAGGATTTGAAGGTGGTCAGATGCCTTTATATAGAAGACTTCCTAAGAGAGGCTTCAAATGTAGAAATTCTAAAGAAATCATTGCAGTAAACGTTGATATCTTAAACAGATTTGAAGACGGTGCTGATGTTACACCAGCAGCTTTATTAGCTTCTGGAGCAATCTCCAAATTAGGAGACGGAGTTAAACTTCTGGGTAACGGCGAACTTACAAAGAAGCTTAATGTTAAAGTGAACGCTGTAAGCGAAACAGCAAAAGCTAAAATCGAAGCCGCAGGTGGAACAGTAGAGGTGATCTAATGCTCAAGACTCTTAGAAATGCCTTTAAAATTAAGGATGTAAGACGTCGTCTTTTCTATGTGCTTCTGATGTTAGTGGTTGTGCGTATCGGTTCACAGCTTCCTATACCGGGGGTAGATAGTAATTATTTCAAAAATTGGTTTGCGAGCCAGTCCAGTGATGCGTTTAATTTCTTTGACGCATTCACCGGCGGTTCCTTTACAGAAATGTCAATTTTTGCATTGAGCATTACACCGTATATTACATCATCCATTATCATCCAGCTTTTAACCATTGCGTTTAAGACTCTGGAAGATATGCAAAGAGATGGTGAAGAAGGCAGAAAGAAATTAACAGCTATTACACGTTATGTGACAATCGGACTTGCTTTATTCCAGTCTATTGCTATGACAATCGGATTTGGTAATAAAGGTCTTATTCCAGACATGAACTTTTTAAAGGGTGTTGTAGTTGTATCTTGTCTGACTGCAGGTTCAGCAATGCTTATGTGGATTGGAGAGCAAATCACAGAAAAAGGTGTAGGAAATGGTATTTCCATCATTTTGATGATTAATATCGTATCCAGAATTCCAAGTGATTTGCTAACTCTTTTTGAACAGTTTGTTAAAGGAAAAACGATTGCAAAAGGTGCATTAGCAGCACTTATTATTGTAGCGGTAATTCTTGTTGTAGTAGTACTGGTTTTAGTCTTAAATGGTGGTGTAAGAAAAATTCCGGTACAGTATTCTAAGAAGATGGTGGGAAGAAAGGTTATGGGAGGACAGTCAAGTTCCATTCCTTTAAAAGTAAACACAGCAGGTGTTATTCCTATTATCTTTGCATCCTCTTTAATGTCTTTCCCAGTCATTATTATGACTTTAATAGGTAAAACAGGAGGAAATGGTATTGGAGGACATATTTTAAAAGCCCTCACTTCCAACAATTGGTTTAATCCAAGCGAGCCAGTATACTCTATCGGTTTGGTAGTGTATATTCTGTTAGTTATTTTCTTTGCTTATTTCTATACATCTATTACTTTTAATCCTATGGAAGTAGCAGATAATATGAAAAAGCAGGGTGGATTTATTCCGGGTATCAGACCTGGTAAACCAACACAGGAATACCTTGAGCAAATCTTAAGTTACCTGATTTTCATCGGTGCAACAGGTCTGGTAATTGTAGCTGTTATTCCATTCTTTTTTAATGGGGTATTCGGTGCCAATGTTTCTTTTGGCGGAACATCTTTAATCATTGTGGTTGGTGTTGTGCTGGAAACATTAAAACAGATTGAGTCCCGTATGTTAGTTCGTAACTACAAAGGATTTTTAAGCGAATAAAGTAGATCGTATTTTATGACCGTCGCAGGGAGAGCAGAAGTTTTCTGTTGTTGCGGCGGTCTTTTAAAATAACATATTTATATATGGCGGAAAGTTCTTCTATGGTGTATGATTATAGATGTATAATCTATGGAAGAAGCATTTGCTTATATTCAGAAAGGGGAAAATAATATGAAAATTATCATGTTAGGTGCACCTGGAGCAGGAAAAGGTACACAGGCGAAAAAAATTGCAGAAAAATATGGAATACCTCATATTTCCACAGGGGATATTTTCAGAGCAAACATTAAAAATGGTACAGAACTTGGAAAAAAAGCAAAAACTTATATGGATCAGGGACTTTTAGTGCCAGACGAATTAACCGTTGACCTGGTAATCGACCGCGTTGCAAAAGAAGATTGTAAAAACGGATATATTCTGGATGGTTTCCCAAGAACAATTCCTCAGGCTGAAAGCCTTGATGTAGCGCTTTCAAAAATGGGAGAAAAAATTGACTATGCAATTAACGTAGAAGTACCGGATGAAAACATTGTAAAACGTATGTCAGGAAGACGTGCATGCTTAGGCTGCGGAGCTACATATCACGTAGAATTCAATGCTCCTAAGACAGAAGGCGTATGTGACGCATGCGGCGAAAAGCTGGTATTAAGAGATGACGATAAAGAAGAAACTGTTTTAAAACGTCTTGGCGTTTACCACGAGCAGACACAGCCTCTCATCGACTACTATGCAAAAGCAGGTGTCATGAAGGAAGTGGACGGTACAGTTGACTTGGATGCTGTTTTCCAGGCGATTGTAGATGTATTAGGAGAGTAAAAATGTCAGTAACAATTAAAACTGCCAGAGAAATTGAATTAATGAGAGAGTCCGGAAGACTTCTGGAAAAAGTACATGATGAGCTTGGAGCATTTATTAAACCGGGAATTAGTACTCTGGATATAGACCGGTTAGGAGAAAAGCTTATCAGAAGTCTTGGCGGTATTCCTAATTTTCTTAACTATAATGGTTACCCGGCATCTATTTGTGTATCTGTAAATGATGAAGTGGTACATGGTATTCCAAATAAACACAGAATTCTTCAGGACGGCGATATTGTCAGTCTTGATGCAGGTTTGATTTATAACGGATATCATTCTGATGCAGCACGTACTTATGCAGTAGGTACGATTTCACCGGAGGCGCAGAAGCTTATTGACGTAACAAAGCAGAGCTTTTTTGAAGGAATAAAATATGCAAAAGCAGGCAATCATTTACATGATATTTCTGCTGCAATCGGCGGATACGCTCAGAAATTCGGCTATGGAGTGGTACGTGATTTAGTAGGCCATGGTATCGGAACTCATTTGCATGAAGACCCGCAAATTCCTAACTTTCCTCAGAGACGCAGAGGAATAAGACTGGTTCCAGGTATGACATTGGCTATTGAGCCTATGATTAACATGGGACGTGCAGATGTGGAATGGCTGGATGACGATTGGACAGTTGTGACACAGGACGGTTCTTTATCTGCACATTATGAAAATACAATTCTGATTACAGACGGCGAGCCGGAAATTTTCACCCTGAGTAAATAACAGGAGGTCTTATGAGAGAATTTGTAAAAGGTATGCTTGCCAGATCAAAAGCAGGGCATGATACCGGAAAATTATATGTGGTAATGGACGCAGACACAGAGTATGTTTATCTGGCAGACGGAGTACATCGAACTGTGGACAACACCAAAAAGAAAAAGAGAAAGCACATTCAGATTATCTATAAAATTCCTGCTCTTCTTCAGGAGCTTATGGAAGAAGGAAAAGAAGTGCAGAACGAACATATAAAAAAGGCCATTAAAGATTATGAAAATTATGAACTGGAGGTTTAATTTATGTCAAAGGCAGATGTTATTGAAGTAGAAGGAACAGTGTTGGAAAAATTACCTAACGCTATGTTTAAAGTAGAGCTGGAAAACAAACATGTGATATTAGCTCATATCAGCGGAAAATTAAGAATGAATTTCATTCGTATTCTTCCGGGAGATAAAGTTACAATTGAGATGTCACCTTATGATTTAAGTAAGGGAAGAATTATCTGGAGAGATAAATAAGAAATTTAATTATAAAGGAACCGATATAGGAAACTCTGAGAATAGCCTGTATCGGTTCTTTTTGGATTTTGGCAGAAGTTAGAAAAATTTAAAAAAAGTGCTTGCAATCTTGTTACATAGGTGCTATTATATAAAGCGTACTTTTATGCTCAGAAAGGAGGAAGAACAGTGAAAGTTAGATCATCTGTAAAACCAATTTGCGAAAAGTGCAAGGTTATTAAAAGAAAGGGAAGCATCAGAATTATCTGTGAAAACCCAAAACACAAACAGCGTCAGGGCTAATTTCAAATATAAATGAAATATAAGACGATTAGTTTGTGAAAATTTTAGTGCGGCTGCAGTATGAACCGCTAGGGTGCGTTGTTCGTACTGATTAAATATAGTAATATTATCACGTTAACTGTTTTACCGAGAACAGGATAAAATATTGCTTAATACCGGTGTCCGCCAAATACCGGAAAGGCTGCGTAAAATCTATAATTATTTGCGGCTGGATGTATAGAACCCCGTCAGTTTTATATATCTCAATTAGGAACAATATTAACAGAAAAATGGAGGAACAAATACATGGCTCGTATAGCTGGTGTAGACTTACCAAGAGAAAAACGTGTTGAAATCGGATTGACTTATATCTACGGAATTGGTAGAGTAACTTCAAACCGTATTCTTGAAAAGGCAGGCGTAAATCCTGACACTCGTGTCAGAGACGTTACAGACGAAGAAGTAGGAAAAATCCGTGATGCTATCGAAGAATTACAGATTCCGGTAGAAGGTGATTTAAGAAGAGAAATCGCTTTAAACATCAAGAGACTTCAGGAAATCGGATGTTATAGAGGTATCCGTCATCGTAAAGGACTTCCTGTTCGTGGTCAGAAGACTAAAACAAATGCAAGAACAAGAAAAGGTCCTAAGAGAACTGTTGCTAACAAGAAAAAATAATAAGTGACAGCTTAAATTAAGAGAATTACTATTAAGTTTGAATATTAGAGAAAGTAGGTTAGTTTAAAAATGGCTAAAGTTACAAAAAAAGTGACAAAAAAGCGTGTTAAGAAAAACGTTGAACGCGGACAGGCACATATCCAGTCTTCTTTCAATAACACAATCGTTACATTGACAGATGCTGAAGGTAATGCTTTATCATGGGCAAGTGCCGGTGGTCTGGGATTTAAAGGTTCAAGGAAATCTACTCCGTATGCAGCTCAGATGGCTGCAGAAACAGCAGCAAAAGCAGCTGTTATTCATGGTCTGAAGACTGTTGACGTTTTTGTAAAAGGACCTGGTTCAGGTAGAGAAGCAGCAATCCGTGCATTGGCAGCTTGTGGTATTGAAGTTACAAGTATTAAAGATGTAACACCAGTTCCACACAACGGTTGTCGTCCACCAAAACGTAGAAGAGTCTAATTAGGAGGTCAAAGAATCATGGCAGTAAATAGAGTACCAGTTCTGAAAAGATGTAGATCATTAGGTCTTGATCCTGTATATTTAGGAATTGACAAAAAATCTACTAGACAGTTAAAAAGAGCAAATAGAAAAATGTCTGAATACGGACTTCAGTTAAGAGAAAAACAGAAAGCTAAATTTATCTACGGCGTTCTGGAAAAACCTTTCCGTAACTACTACAAAAAAGCAGACCAGAAACCAGGACAGACAGGTGAAAACCTGATGATCATGCTGGAAACACGTCTGGACAATGTAATTTTCCGTATGGGACTTGCTAGAACAAGAAAAGAAGCAAGACAGATTGTTGACCACAAACATGTAATGGTTAATGGAAAACAGGTTAACATTCCATCTTACTTAGTAAAAGCTGGCGATGTTATCGAAATCAAAGAAAAATGCAAAGGTTCTCAGAGATATAAAGATATCCTTGAAGTAACAGGCGGACGTTTAGTTCCAGCTTGGTTAGATATCGATCAGGAAGCTTTAAAGGGTGAAGTAAAAGCACTTCCTACAAGAGAAGAAATCGACGTACCAGTTGATGAAATGTTAATCGTCGAGTTATATTCTAAATAATTAAAAAGTGAAATTGTGCACGTAGCAAGGAGGGCTTTGCATGTTCGATTTTAACAAACCCAAAATTCAAATCACAGAAATGTCTGATGATAAGAGATATGGGAAATTCGTGGTAGAACCTCTGGAAAGAGGATATGGTATTACTTTAGGTAACTCTTTGAGAAGAATTATGCTGTCTTCTTTACCGGGTGCTGCAGTAAGCCAAGTGAAAATTGACGGTGTTCTTCACGAATTCAGTTCTATTCCAGGTGTAAAGGAAGATGTTACAGAGATTATCATGAACCTGAAAAATCTGGCAATTAAGAACGTGAGTGACAGCAATGAACCAAAAACTGCATATATTGAGTTTGAAGGTGAAGGTGTTGTGACTGGTGCTGATATTCAGGTGGACCAGGATTTAGAAATTTTAAATCCTGACTTAGTAATTGCTACTTTAAATGGTGGTGCAGACTGCAAATTCAATGCAGAGCTGACAATTACAAAAGGACGTGGATATGTAAGTGCAGACAAAGGAAAAACAGATGACATGCCAATTGGCATGATTGCAGTAGATTCAATCTATACACCGGTTGAACGTGTAAACATGGCCGTTGAAAATACCCGTGTAGGTCAGGTTACAGATTATGATAAACTGACATTGGATATTTACACAAACGGAACACTGGATGCAGACGAGGCAGTAAGTCTGGCTGCTAAGGTACTGAGCGAGCATTTAAGCCTCTTTATTGATCTTTCTGAAAGTGCAAAGACTGCAGAAGTCATGATTGAGAAAGAAGACAATGAAAAAGAAAAAGTTCTGGAAATGAATATTGATGAATTAGAATTATCTGTTCGTTCCTACAACTGCTTAAAACGTGCTGGTATCAATACAGTGGAAGAACTTTGCAACCGTACTTCTGAAGATATGATGAAGGTTCGTAATCTGGGACGTAAATCTTTAGAAGAAGTTTTAGCAAAATTAAAAGAATTAGGCTTACAGTTAAATCCAAGCGAGGAGTAAGCCTCTGATACAAATTTATGGAAGAAAAGCAATACGTCAGTAAGTCCGAAGAAGCATGGCGTATTGTTCCACAAATGGAGGAAAATCTAAAATGGCAAAATATAGAAAATTAGGCAGAACTGCTGACCAGAGAAAAGCTTTACTTAGAAATCAGGTAACAAACTTATTATACCATGGAAGAATTGTTACAACTGAAACAAAAGCAAAAGAAGTTCGTAAAATTGCTGATGGCTTAATCGCTATGGCAGTTCGTGAAAAAGACAACTTCGAAACAGTAACAATCACAGCAAAAGTTGCTCGTAAAGATGCTGAAGGCAAAAGAGTAAAAGAAGTTGTAGATGGTAAAAAAGTTACTGTATACGATGAAGTACAGAAAGAAATCAAGAAGGATGCTCCTTCCAGATTACATGCCAGAAGACAGATGTTAAAAGTTCTTTACCCAGTAAAAGAAGTTCCAACAGCTGCAGCTGGTAAAAAGAAAAACACAAAAGAAGTTGATTTAACAGAAAAATTATTTACAGAAATCGCACCAAAATATGCAGATCGTAACGGTGGTTACACAAGAATTATCAAAATCGGACCACGTAAAGGTGATGCAGCGATGGAAGTAGTTCTGGAATTAGTATAATAACAGAAAACAGGCTGAGATGCAGAGATTGCGTCTCAGCCGTTCTTTATTTAAAATAGGAGGACTGTCGTATGGGAAAAAAAATGCTTTTTATATTTAATCCAAGGTCCGGAAAGGGCAGCATTAAAAACCGACTGATGGATATTCTGGATATTTTTGTAAAGGGTGGATATGAAATTACGGTTCATCCTACACAAGCCTATATGGACGGACTAAAGGTAACAAAAAGAAAAGCGGGAGATTACGATATTGTAGTTGCAAGCGGCGGTGATGGAACCCTTGATGAAGTAGTTACCGGTATGCTTATAGGAGGACATCAAATTCCTATCGGTTATATTCCGGCAGGAAGCACCAATGATTTTGCAAACAGTCTGCACATATCCAAAAATATGTTGCAGGCGGCAACAGATATTGTGGAAGGAGTGCCGCATGCTTTTGACGTAGGTGGATTTAACGAAGATTATTTTGTGTATATTGCGGCTTTCGGGCTGTTTACAGACGTATCCTATGAGACAAATCAGGATATGAAAAATATACTGGGACATGCAGCCTACATATTAGAAGGAACACAGAGGCTTTTTAATATTAAATCTTACAACCTTCGTGTGAAAAGCGATGATGGAGAGCTTTCAGGAGAATTTATTTTCGGTATGATCAGTAATTCCACTTCCGTAGGCGGATTTAAGCGTCTCACAGGACCGGACGTTATGCTGGATGATGGTGTTTTTGAGGTGATGTTTATCCGAAGACCAAAGAACATTTTGGAATTAAATGAAATTATCGCATCTTTAGTGGGGACAAATGACTCAAAAATGATTGAAGTCTTTAAGACAACAGGGCTTACCATTGAATGTGAAGAAGAAATTTCATGGACACTTGACGGAGAGTTTGGAGGACTTCATAAAAACGTGACAATTAAAAATCTGAAACATGTCGTTCAGATTATGCTGGCAAAAAACGACCAAGTGCCTTTAATTAACCCTCCGGAGTAAGAGAAACCTTGTTGCTGATTTTGTCATATAATATTAAAACAGACAAAACAGGTGAGCAACAGGAATGGCAACGATAATAAAAGAAATATTGTTGATTTTTGTACTGACCACAGACTCTTTTGTGGTCAGTTTTGCTTATGGTATGAGAAAAGTAAAGATGCCCTTTAAAATTGTGGCGGGAATGAATATCATTATGAGTGGCCTATTGGGAATTTCTCTCCTTACGGGAAGCTTTCTTTCTGATTTTCTTCCAAAGGATGTGACTACTTGTCTGGGGGCAATTCTTCTTATCGGCATCGGTTTATACCGAATTTTAAGTTTTTTCTTTCAGAAAGAAGAAAACAAGGAAATTTATCAGGAACTTACAGCAGCAGAAGGCTTTACGCTGGCATTTTTACTTTCTTTGGACAGTCTTGCAGTGGGAGTGGGCACAGGCTTAGTACAGTCAGGGCAGCTTTTCTTAGCTGCGGGAACTTTTATATGCGGAATTCTTATGATGGAGCTGGGTTGGAGGCTGGGCTGCGTATTCCGTAACACCACACAAAAAGATTTGTCATGGGTGAGCGGGGTATGTCTTTTGCTTTTGGCAATGAGCTTTTTGTGGAAAAGATAAAAAATACTTGCAATATGACGGCTTTTGCGGTATCTTAAAAGCAGTTTTACGACTAAAATGGATTGGGGAGCAGTTAGATTGCAATGAGAGGAAGGAACGAAAGAATGAGCGAGTATATCGATGTATCAGAAATTTTTGGTGAGGACGTTTTTAATGATGTAGTGATGCAGCAGCGTCTTCCTAAGAAAGTATATAAAGATTTGAAGCAGACAATTCTCGAAGGAGAAGAATTATCTCTGGAAATGGCTGACGTCATTGCCCATGAGATGAAGGAATGGGCGATTGAAAAAGGTGCAACCCATTATACACACTGGTTTCAGCCGCTTACAGGAGTAACTGCCGAGAAACATGACTCATTTATTACAGCGCCCCTTCCAAACGGAAAGGTATTGATGAGCTTTTCCGGAAAAGAGTTGATAAAGGGAGAGCCGGACGCATCTTCTTTTCCGTCAGGAGGACTGCGTGCTACTTTTGAAGCACGAGGCTATACAGCATGGGACTGTACTTCTCCGGCTTTTGTGCGTCATGATGCGGCAGGAGCTACCTTATGTATTCCTACGGCATTTTGCTCTTATACAGGGGAAGCGCTGGATCAGAAGACACCGTTGCTGCGTTCCATGCAGGCAATCAATACACAGGCTCTTCGCTTAATCCGTTTGTTCGGCGATACGACTTCTAAGAAGGTTACGCCTTCCGTGGGTGCGGAACAGGAATATTTCTTAGTAAGTGATGAAAAATTCAGACAGAGAAAAGATTTGGTTTTTACAGGACGTACCTTATTCGGCGCTATGCCGCCAAAGGGACAGGAGCTGGATGACCATTATTTAGGCGCTATTCGTCAGAAGGTTTCTGCATATATGAAGCATGTCAATGAAGAGCTTTGGAGACTTGGAGTAACTTCTAAGACACAGCACAATGAAGCAGCTCCGGCACAGCATGAGTTAGCTCCGATTTATGCAGAGGCAAATGTGGAGGTTGACCATAATCAGATTGTTATGCAGACCTTAAAAAGAGTGGCTTCCCAGCACGGAATGAAGTGTCTTCTCCACGAAAAGCCTTTTGCAGGGGTAAATGGCTCAGGAAAGCACAACAACTGGTCTCTTACCACAGATACAGGTCATAATCTGTTAGAACCGGGAATTACACCTCATGACAATATTCAGTTCCTTCTTGTACTTAGCTGTATTTTGAAGGCAGTAGATGAGCATGCGGCTCTTTTAAGAGAGTCAGCGGCAGATGTGGGAAATGACCATCGTTTAGGAGCAAATGAAGCGCCACCGGCAATTATTTCCGTATTTCTGGGAGACCAGCTTACCGATGTTATGAACCAGTTAATCACTACGGGTATGGCAAATCACAGTATCGGAATGGAAAAGCTGGAAACAGGTGTAAAGGCTATTCCTGAGTTTATGCGTGACACAACAGATAGAAACAGAACTTCACCTTTTGCCTTTACAGGAAATAAGTTTGAGTTCCGTATGGTTGGTTCCAGAGACTCTATTGCGCCTGCCAACGTAGTGTTAAACACCATTGTGGCACAGGCATTTAAAGAAGTGTGTGATGTTCTGGAGAATGCAGAGGATTTTGATGTAGCAGTTCATGATTTAATGAAAAAGAACTTTACAGAGCATCAGCGTATAGTATTTAACGGAAACGGATATTCAAAGGAATGGGTGGAGGAAGCCGAAAAGAGAGGACTTCCCAATCTTAGCTGCATGGTAGAGACAATAGAAACTCTTACCAGTGAAAAGACGGTGAAGCTTTTTAAAGAATTTGGTGTCTTTACAAAAGCGGAATTAGAGTCCAGAAAAGAAATTAAATATGAAGCTTATGCAAAAGCAATTAACATTGAAGCGAGAACCATGCTGGATATTGCCGGAAAGCAGATTATTCCTACGGTGATTAAGTATACAAAACAGCTTGCAGACTCCATTAATGCAGTAGTTGCAGCAGGGATTTTAGAGGTGGAGGTACAGACTGATTTATTAAGCGAAACATCTGCACTTTTAAAAGAAACAAAAAATGCCTTAAATCATCTGAAAGAGGTAACAGAGTCAGCAGCGGCTATGGAGGACGGAAAAGAGAAAGCGTTCTATTATCGCCAGCAGGTAATTCCGGCTATGGAAGCATTGAGAAAACCGGTAGATGAGCTGGAAATGATTGTGGATAAAGAGATTTGGCCAATGCCGTCTTATGGTGATTTATTATTTGAAGTATAAAGGATAAGGGAGTTATTTCTACTAAGTGCGTATCGAGAACATTGATATATTTTACGCTTAGTGTAATAACTTCCTTTTATATATGTGGAAGGTTTGGGATTTCTCCGGCAAATGCAGGGGGAGATTGAGAGAGAAACGTAATGATTGAATAAGGAAAGATAGAAAGAGGAATTAGTGTATGAAGGAATTGGAGTTTTTAAGGGAACAGCAGGTGGATAAGGGACTGATAGAAGGTGTGGAGGAGTTTCGCTGTAAGTATTCTGTGGAGGACGGTGAGCAGGGCAGAGTAAGCTGTCCTGATATGTATTTTTACGGCAGGGAAGTGCTGGAAATGGGAATTGCAGCTCTTCTTCAGGGAGAAAATCTGCTGCTTACAGGAGCAAAGGCAACGGGAAAGAATGTTTTGGCAGAAAATCTGGCATGGATTTTCGGACGCCCTGTTTATAATGTTTCTTTTCATGTGAATACGGACAGTGGTGATTTAATCGGTACAGATACTTTCGTCAACAATGAAGTGCAGCTTCGCAAAGGAAGTATTTACCGTTGCGCTCAGTATGGCGGCTTTGGAATTTTAGATGAAATCAACATGGCAAAGAATGATGCTGTATCAGTACTTCATGCGTCTTTAGATTACAGAAGAAGCATTGATGTTCCGGGATATGATAAAATTGATATGCACGAAGCAGCCAGATTTATCGGGACCATGAACTACGGTTATGCAGGCACAAAAGAGTTAAATGAAGCTCTTGTTTCCCGTTTTATGGTAATTGATATGCCGCCGCAGGATGAGGAGACGCTGGATTATATCTTATCTTCTAAATTTCCCGCATTAAAGGAAAATGCAAAGAAACAGTGGATTGGACTTTTCATGGATTTACAGTTAAAGGCACAAAACGGTGAAATCAGCACCAAGGCTCTGGATCTTCGAGGCATTTTAGGCGCGTTAAAGACGATACAGAGAGGCTTAAAGCCAAGGCTTGCGGTACAGATTGGCGTGGTAAATAAGTGCTTTGATATTTTTGAAAAAGAAATTGTACAGGATGTTGTGCTTACCAGAATTCCTGATACATGGACGCCGCAGGATGTGTTTGAGAAGTAGAGGTTATTATGGAAGAATTTGAACTGGAAAACAGAATAAAAAATCTGATGTGGACGGTCAGCGGTGATTATTCTCTGGAATTTAAGCCTGATTTAGCGGCTTTTGCAAAATCTAAATATGTTGCGCTGTATGATGGAATTAAGCAGGGCGCTTTTGCACGATATTTTAACAGGGAGGAATATTCGCTTTATCTGGTGAAAAAGATTTACCTTCATGCAATGGAAGCGCCGCTTATGGATTTGGCACAGCTTTGCATTGAATTTGCGGTTTCCGGGAAGATTATAGCAGAGAGGGAAGGTGTTTCCAATATCCGAAGACGTGCCTGTGAGGACATTCTGGATATGGATTTTCATAAATTAACGGGAAATCCGGCAGGAAAGCTGAAAATAGCTCTGTTTCGTGAAATTTTAAACGGAAAGGGAGCGGCAGAAGCAAGACAGCGTCACTTTATGGACATGGTACAGGAGCTTTCCGAGGCACAGGATACCATGGAGCTTATTCAGACAACGGACAAGCTGTACAATGAGCTGATTGACCCCTATTTTGAGCGTAATCAGGGAGATTTAGAAAAAGTTCTGTCTGTAACCTTGGAGGAACTGGCAGAATTTTCGTGGGAAGACTTTCTGGAAGAAGAGGCGTTGGAAAGCACACTGGAAACCTATCTGGATAAGGTTACGGAAAATATGACAAACCTGGATACCAGAGAGACAGAAACAAAAGAGGAGCAGGAGAAAAATACAGAGGAAACCACTAAACGGATTTTAGTGGTGGATGAAAAAGCGCTGGAAAAGATGTATTCCTATGTGGAGAGAAACTACGGAAAGACTTATCTTACAGAGGGTGAGGAAAAGAAAATCAATGCTCTTGTGTGTCGGGGTATACACAGCGACTGCAGCCTTTATTTTACAAAAGGAATTTTAAAAGAGCCGGTGATGCGGAATTATCAGTACGAGTATGCCAGAAAACAAAGAAGCAAGAACCTTTATGAATATCATGATAATCACAGAGTGGTTAAAAATAATATTCGTCTTCTCACCGATATGCTGAAAAAGACTCTTACCATGAGAGAGGAAAAAGAGGAAACTTTGGCAGACAGAGGAACTCTGCTTCCTAAAAGACTGTGGCGTATTGGGAGAACGGGAAATGTGCAGGTTTTTAAACGGGAGCTTTACGAAGACAGCAGTAGCTTCGTGGTAGATGTTTTAATTGATGCCAGCGGTTCTCAGCGCTCCAGACAGGGACAGGTTGCCATTCAGGCATATATTTTAAGCGAGGCGTTAAGCAACGTGGGTATTCCCCACAGAGTAACCAGCTTCTGTACTTTTTGGGATTATACGGTGCTGCATAATTTTCGGGATTATGACGCAGACAGAACAGAAAACAGCAATATTTTTGAATATGTGACTTCTTCCAACAACAGAGACGGACTTGCTGTTAAGGCGGTGGAATATGATTTGCTGCAAAGGGAAGAGGAGCATAAAATTCTGATTGTGTTAAGTGACGGAAAGCCTTATGATGTTATTTTAAATCGGCCCAATGCCAGAAATCCAAAGCCTTATCACGGGGATTACGCTATAAAGGATACGGGATTTGCAGTGCGGAAGCTTCGCAATCAGGGAGTCTGTGTCTTGGGCGTTTTTGCAGGAGAGGAAAAGGACTTACAGGCGGAGAAAAAGATTTTTGGCAAGGATTTTGCCTATATACGGGATATTTCCGGATTTTCTCCTGTGGTAGGCCGATATCTGATAAAGCAATTAGAAAAAAACACTTGATAATTAAAAAAACTTCTGCTATATTAATATAATATGTTTAAAAATACTTATATTCGGGATAAATCCCCAGAGGATAGTAATGAGCGAAAAAATAGAAATTATGGGAATTTCTGTTGAGAAGTGTTATGCAGAGGATGTTATGGAAAGCATTAACCAGCAGTGGTATCAGGAAACGCTGGCTACTTACGGAGTGCTTACCATGAACCTCTTGCTGGCAGCTCAGCAGGATGAAGAATTAAAAGAGTATATAGAAACGCTGGATAAAGCAGTGGCAGATGAGCCCGAAATCGTAAAGGCAGCAGGACTTGAGGACAAGGAATGGGAAAATGATATTTCGGAGCATGGCTTTTTCGGAACGGTATTCTGGCTGCTGAATCATTATAAGAACGAAATTTTTCTTTTAGGAGAAAACGAAGAGGACACAGAAAAATTATATGGATATCTTCAGGAAAAATATCCGGATATTGTCATACTTGGCAAGGACTTTCTCATGGGTGATGAGGACGACCAGGTGGACAAGGTGATTAACGAAATCAATATGTGGAACCCTCAGGCAGTTCTAAGCTGTTCCAGAGTATATGATTTGGAGCGGTTTGTAAAAAGACATCGAAAAAAAATCAATACAAAGCTCTGGTTCAGTCTGGGAAGCTGCCTTGATATTTTCCGTGAGGGAGGCAAAAAACCAAGCTGGCTCAACCGCTTTATGGAAAAGAACAATTTCAAAAAAATGGTATCAAAGTACAATGAGGACATGGAGAAAATGTGAATAAATTGTTACATTTTTGAAAAAAAGATGTAATATATTGCATTTTCTCTTTCCTTTTTTTTGATTTTGTATTAGTATATATAGTAGGGTTTTTATGGGAGATGTAACACCGAAATAACTATATGATGAAAGAAGGAGAAAACATGATATCAAATCAGATACTGCAAAATACACTGGATGGTTTAAAAGGAATATCCAGAAGTGATTTTTGTGTAACAGATATGGAAGGAAAGGTTTTAGCAACTACTTTTTCCGGCAGCGTATGCGGACAGGAGGAAGTAAGCGCATTTGCCAATTCTCAGGCAGACAGTCAGGTGGTAAAAGGAAATCAGTATTTTAAAATATATGATGACCATCAGTTAGAATATGTTTTGGTCGTAAGCAGCGCAGGGGACGATGTTTATACATTGGGAAAGCTGGTTGTATTCCAAATTCAGGGCTTGCTTACCGCATATAAGGAGAGATTTAATAAGGATAACTTTATTAAAAATCTTTTGTTGGACAATCTGCTTTTGGTAGATATCCATAATCGTGCAAAAAAGCTTCACATTGAGGTAGATGTACGCAGGGTTGTATATATACTGGAGAGCAGTCAGGACAAGGACTACGGTTCTCTGGAAAATATCAAAAATCTTCTGGGAGGAAAACCCGGAGATTTTGTCACAGCGGTAGACGAGAAAAATATTATTATTGTCAAGGAATTAGCTCCGTCTGACGGATATCCCCAGTTGGAAAAGACAGCCAACAATATTCTGGCTGCTCTGGGCGTGGAGAAAGACGGTACAACACATATTGCTTATGGAACCATTGTAAAAGAATTGAAAGAGGTTTCACGCTCTTATAAGGAAGCAAAGATGGCTCTTGATGTAGGCAAGATTTTCTTTGGGGAGAGAGATGTAATTGCGTACAGTTCTCTGGGAATTGGAAGACTTATTTATCAGCTTCCTATCCCTCTTTGCAAAATGTTTATTCGGGAAATTTTTGATACACATTCTCCCGATGATTTTGATGAGGAGACGCTTACTACAATTAACAAATTCTTTGAAAACAGCTTGAATGTTTCAGAAACCTCCAGACAGCTTTACATTCACAGAAATACGCTGGTATATCGTCTGGATAAGCTTCAGAAAAGCACAGGACTTGACCTGAGAGTTTTTGAAGATGCAATTACCTTTAAAATTGCATTGATGGTAGTAAAGTATATGAAGTACATGGAAACACTTGATTACTAAGGAACAGAAAAACAGGAGGTTATTATGATTGATTTAAAAAACGTGAGTAAATCATACAGCAAGGGCCAGCCGGCCATTGACAACATGACACTTCACGTGGATAAGGGTGAATTCGTATTTATCGTAGGAAACAGCGGTTCCGGAAAATCAACTCTTATCAAACTGCTGTTAAAGGAACTGGATCCTACAAGCGGAACAATTACAGTAAACGGACAGGTTCTCAATAAACTGAAACGCAGAAAAGTAGCGAAATACCGCAGGGGAATTGGTGTTGTATTTCAGGATTTCCGTCTTTTAAAGGATAGAAATGTATATGAAAACGTAGCGTTTGCTCAGCGTGTTATTCAGCGCCCGACTCGTATTATTAAAAAACGAGTACCGGAAATGCTCACATTGGTAGGATTAGCAGAAAAGTATAAATCAAAGCCTGACCAGCTCTCCGGTGGAGAACAGCAGAGAGTTGCCCTTGCAAGAGCGTTGGTAAATAGACCGAGTATCCTGCTGGCAGATGAGCCCACAGGAAACTTAGATCCTAAGAACTCCTTTGAAATTATGAAGCTCTTAGAGGAAATCAACGAAAGAGGCACAACGGTTCTGGTGGTTACACATAACAGAGAAATCGTAAATGCGTTTAAAAAGCGTGTAATTACCATGAAGAAAGGCGTCATTGTAAGTGATGAACAAGAAGGTGAATATCTGAATGAGAATTAGTACGATTGCTTATGTATTAAAACAGGGATTTAAAAACATTTGGAGAAATCTGCGATTTTCTCTGGCATCCATTGCAACTATGTCAGCATGTATCTTTTTATTCGGTTTGTTCCTTTCCATTATTATGAACTTCCGCTATATTGTAGATACTGCGGAGGAAGGCGTAGCCGTTGTCGTTTACTTTGATAAAGGCATCAAACAGGAAGAAATTGACCAAATCGGAGCAGATATCGAGAAGCAGCCGGAGGTGGCGGATGTGAAGTATATTTCCGCAGACGTAGCTTGGGATGAATTCAGCGAAGTATACTTAGGCGGAGATGAAGATATGGCAGAGGGATTTAAGGATCAGGATAATCCGCTGGCAAACTCCGCACGCTTTGATGTATATCTGAAAGAAGTAGAAAGTCAGGCAGACCTTGTAAAACATATTGAAGGTCTGGAAGGCGTTCGAGAAGTAAAACAGTCAAAAGAAGCGGCAGATATGCTGTCAACCTTTAATAAACTGGTTGGATATGTATCGATTGTTATTATTTTAATTCTTCTGGCAGTGGCATTTTTCCTTATTAACAATACTATTACGATGGGTATTTCTATTCGTCAGGAAGAAATCGGTATTATGAAACTTATTGGCGCTACGGATTTCTTTGTCAGAGTACCGTTTATTATTGAAGGTATTCTCTTAGGTACTATCGGTGCGGCGCTTCCAATGGGTATTTTATACATGATTTATGAAAAAGCAGTAGAATATGTGATTACCAGATTTAATATTCTGGGTGGATTTCTTCAATTTCTGGATGTTTGGGAAGTATTCCGTTTCTTACTGCCGGTCGGAGTAGGACTGGGTATTGGTATCGGTTTAATCGGAAGTATTGTTTCCCTTAGAAAGCACTTAAAGGTATAAGACAGGGAGAGCCGCATGAAATTAAAGAACAAGAAAACTGCAATGCTGCTGGCAAGCTGTCTGGCAATTTCTAATGTACTTTCCGTATCGGCAGCAAATGAGACGGAAGTAAACAAGAAGAAGACAGAGCTGGAAAGTCAGATAGAAGATAAAGAACAGCAGGTAAGCTCTTTGCAGCAGCAGAAGGACAATGTGCTGTCCGCTATTAAGAAATTAGATGAAAAGTATGCCAAAGCACAGGAAAATCTGGATACTTTAACAGGACAGATTGAAGATAAGAATGCTGAAATCGAAAAAAACAGTGCAGAGCTGGAAAAAGCAAAAGAAAAAGAAGCAATCCAGTATGAAGATATGAAAAAGAGAATACAATATCTTTATGAGGCAGGAAATATTTCAATGATTTCTGTTATTCTGGGAGCAGATGATTTTGCAGAGGCATTGAGCCGAACAGAAAATTTCAGACAGCTTACTTCTTATGACCGAAAACAATTAGAAAAATATAAAAAGACCTGTAAGAAAATCGAAAATCTGGAAAAGGATTTAAAGAAAGAAAAGTCAGACTTAGAAGAATACAAACAATCTGCTGAGGAAGAAAAGAGTAATATTGAAACTTCTATTAGTAAAAAGCAGGAAGAAATTACAAAGTTTGAAGCGGGTATTGACGCTGCGGTAATGGAACAGTCTGACTTAGAAGGTGAACTGGCAATTCAGAATGAGATTTTGAAGCAGATGAAAGAGGAAGTGCAAAGCGCAGGAGGACAGGAAAGCTCTTCTCCTTCCAATGAAAGCACAAATTCTGATGCAAATAAGACAGAGCAGCCAGAGTCAAAACCGGAAGTAAAGCCGGAAGAGAAACCGAATACACAGCCGGAGACAAAGCCGGAGGAAAAACCGGATAACAGTCAGTCTGAGAACAGTGGTTCTCCACAGTTTACATGGCCTTGTCCGTCTTCTCATAATGTAACCAGTCCTTTTGGAGACAGAAATTCACCTACTGCGGGAGCTTCCAGCAACCATAAAGGAATTGATATCGGAGCAAGTAGCGGTTCTCCCATTGTAGCCGCAGCAGCAGGTACGGTAACGGTTTCTACATATTCAGAGTCAGCAGGAAACTATGTAACCATAGACCACGGAAATGGTTTTTATACAGTCTATATGCACGCATCTGCACGTTATGTAAAGGTCGGACAGAAGGTAAGCGCCGGTCAGCAGATTGCAGCAGTAGGTTCAACAGGATATTCAACAGGACCGCATCTTCATTTCGGTGTTATGAAAAATGGAGTATATGTAAATCCTATGAATTATTTATAAGATAAAGGGGGCTGTAAATGCAGTCCTCTTTCTTCATTTCATAGGAAATTGCTCTGTTACGCAATCTATTTATCCAAATTGGCATTTTAAGGAGCAGAAAAATGGAAAGAAAAAAGTTTATAAAAGGTTTTCTTTTAGGAATTGTACTGACACTTGTTGTAGGTGGTGCAGGATTAAAAATTTATGATTATGCACAGGAAAAAAGTGCAGAAGACAAAGCTGTAAATCAGGATTTTGTGGAAAAAGCAAAGGTACTGGAAAAAATTATTGATGATGAATTTACCGGTGAGATTGACAAAGACTTTATGGAAACCGGTATGTATAAGGGAATGATGGCAAGTCTTGGAGACCCTTATTCCGCATATTATACAAAAGAGGAATATGAGGAATTAAATACAGAGACAACAGGTCTGTATAAAGGAATTGGCGTTGTGATGCAGATGGACATGGAAACAGGTATGGTAAAGCTGGTGAGATGTTATGAGGGAGCTCCGGGGGCAAAGGCAGGACTTTTGCCGGATGATATTTTGCTCAAGGTAAACAATGAAGACATTGCAGGTATGGAGCTTTCAGAAGTGGTGGAAAAAGTGAAGACCTCAGAAGGCGAAGTTGCACATTTGACAGTGGCAAGAGAAGGAGAAAATGATTATCTGGAATTTGACGTTCCTTTGGAGGAAGTAAATATTCCCGTTGTGGAGCATAAGATGCTGGAGGACAATGTAGGCTATATTCTGTTGTATGAATTTACAGAGCAGACGGAAAGCCAGTATCTGGAAGCCTTTGAAGATTTAAAAAATCAGGGAATGGAACGTCTTATTGTAGACGTAAGAAATAATCCGGGGGGACTTTTAACATCGGTATGCAATATTTTAAATGATATCTTACCGGAAGGCTTGATTGTATATACAGAGGACAAAGACGGCAAGAGAGAAGAAGTTCATTCAGACGGAAAAAGTGAGCTGGATATTCCTCTGGCAGTCCTTGTAAACGGAAACAGCGCCAGTGCATCAGAAATTTTTGCAGGAGCAATACAGGATTATGGTGTGGGAACGATTGTGGGAACCACAACCTTCGGAAAGGGAATTGTGCAAAGTCTTATTCCTCTTACAGACGGAAGCGCAGTAAAGACTACCACAGCAAAATATTATACACCAAAGGGAAGATGTATTCACGGCACGGGAATTCAGCCGGACATCGAAGCAGAACTGGCAGAAGAATTACAAAAGAAGACAGTGCTTACTTATGAAGAGGATACACAGCTTCAAAAGGCAGTAGAAGCAGTAAAAGAAATAGAAAAGTAAGAGAGGAGAAGAAACTTATGACAGAGAGAACGCATGGATAAAGGGATTTTATATGACCCAGGAGATGAAGAGATTTTAGCAGAGCAGTTTCCATATTTGGATGAATTAAAAGAATTTAATGAAGTGCCCTCCGGTGAAGTGAAAAAAAGGGAAGAGCTGATGAAAAAGATGTTTGCCAAATGCGGAGATAATTGTTATATTCAGCCGCCTTTTTACGCAAATTGGAGCGGACATCATATTTTCATGGGCAAAAACGTGTATGCGAATTTTAATTTGACCGTAGTGGATGATGGGGACGTTTTCATTGGTGACTATGTAATGATTGGTCCCAATGTTACCATTGTTACTGCGGCGCATCCCATAAAGCCGGATTTAAGACGCAGAGGCATACAGTTTAATCGTCCGGTTCATATTGAAAATAATGTGTGGATTGGAGCAGGTGCAATTATTTTACCGGGAGTCACTATCGGAGAAAATTCTGTTATCGGAGCAGGAAGCATTGTGACAAAAGACATTCCTGCCAATGTAGTCGCTGTGGGAAATCCATGCAGGGTGATGCGGGAAATCGGAGAAAGAGATAACGAATATTTTTATAAAGATTTGAAAATAGATATTGAATAGAAAAGTATAAAAATAATATAGCCTGAACTTACAATGTATGAAAGTTGTAAGTTCAGGCTATATTACTTTTAAGATACTAAATAAAATAAGGAGCAGAAGAATGGAACGAACAGAAAACAGTGCATTTGGAATGAAAGATAAAATCGGTTATATGTTCGGTGATTTCGGAAATGATTTTACCTTTCTTTTTGCCAGTGTGTTTTTAATGGTGTTTTATACAAAAGTGCTGGGTATCAGCGCCGGTATGGTAGGCACGTTATTTTTAGTTGCCAGATGTGTGGATGCTTTTACGGATATTACTATGGGAAGGATTGTAGATAAAGGGAAGACCTCTAAAAACGGCAGATTTCGTCCGTGGATTTTAAGAATGTGCGGTCCGGTAGCTCTCGCCAGTTTTTTAATGTATCAGGGAGGAATGAAGGCTGCTCCCCAAGGGCTGAAAATCTTGTACATGTTTGTAACTTATATTTTATGGGGAAGTATCTTTTATACAGCCATCAATATCCCTTATGGTTCTATGGCATCGGTATTAAGTCCTGATGCAGATGACAGAGCAGCTCTTTCCACTTTTCGAAGTGTAGGCGCTGTGCTGGCGCAGTTAATTGTGGGCGTGGGAGCGCCTCTGCTGGTATATACCACAGATGCAGTGGGAAATCAGGTAGTAAATGAGAAACGCTTTACCCTTGTTGCAGGAGTATTTTCCGTTGCTGCAATTATTTGTTACCTGTTGTGTTATTTCATGACCACGGAACGTGTAAAAGTGCAGACAAAGGAAACACAGGAAAAAGCAGGTTTTGGACAGACGGCAAAAGACCTTCTTTCTAACAGGGCGCTTCTGGGGATTATTCTGGCTGCGCTGCTTTTATTGGTAGCACAGATTATGACACAGTCGATCAACCAATATCTTTTTATTGATTATTTTAAAAACAAAGAAGCGCTTTCTGTCATGACTTTGGCAGGCGTTCTGCCTTCTCTTGCTTTAGCGCCTTTTGCAGTACCTGTTTCCAAAAGGTTCGGAAAAAAGGAAATCGGAATTTTCGGTTGTCTGTGCAGTGCAATTTCCTGTTTCCTGCTATTTTTTCTTCACACAAAATCAGCAGCCCTTTATATTGGCATTAACATTCTGGGATTTTTGGGATTTGGAATTTTTAACTTGATTTTATGGGCGTTTATTACAGATGTGATTGATGATCAGGAAGTGCGGACAGGAAAAAGAGAGGATGGTACGATTTATGCGGCTTATTCTTTTGCAAGAAAAATCGGACAGGCATTTGCCGGAGGCTTGGGCGGTTATGCGCTGGGAATAATCGGATTTAATTCAGCGAAGACCATACAGACGCAGGAGGTTTTGGACGGAATTTATAATATCGCAACATTGCTTCCCGGAATTCTTTATCTGGGAGTCGCCCTTAGCCTGCTGTTTCTTTATCCATTGAACAAAAAGCGGGTGGAGGAGAATATAACGGCATTGAAATTAAGAAGAGAACAGGAGAGTGCAGGATGAGACAGGTAATCAATATCAATGAAAAATGGGCGTTTACAAAAGATACAGATGAAATTCCGAAAGAAATGCCAAAAAGGTGGTGCTGGGTACATTTGCCCCATACGTGGAATAATATAGACGGACAGGACGGGAACAACGACTATTATCGTGGGACGGGATATTATGCCAAGATGATTAAGAGAGCAGAACTTCCAAAGGCAGATAAATATTTTCTGGAAATTCGGGGAGCAAATTCTTCTGCCGATATATATGTGGACGGAAGAAAACTGGCGCATCATGACGGAGGATATTCTACATGGCGTGTAGATATCACCAAGGAGCTAAAGGAAGAGAGTCTTTTGGTAATTACCGTGGATAACAGCCAAAATGACAGCGTTTATCCTCAAATGGCTGATTTTACCTTTTACGGCGGTCTGTACCGTGATGTGAATATTATAGGAGTTTCAGCTGCTCATTTTGATTTGGAATACTGCGGGGGAGAGGGACTTCAGGTAACGCCTGTCCTTCAAGGGAATGATGCAGAGATTACCATAGAGACATGGATTACAGAAAAAAAGGAGGGACAAAACCTTGTTTATAAAATTCGTGACAGGCAGGGGAAGATTGTTGCAGAAAAGAGCTGCTCCGCAGCAGACAGAAAAATTCAGATGAAAATAAATAATGTTCATCGTTGGAACGGACGAAAAGACCCGTATCTTTATTATGCAGAGGTTGAGCTGACAGAGAACGGTAAGATTTTGGACAATGTGTATACCAGATTTGGCTGCCGCAGTTTTGAAATTCATCCTGAAAAGGGCTTTTTGCTAAACGGAGAAAGCTATCCCCTAAGGGGCGTATCAAGGCATCAGGACAGAAGGGGGATTGGAAATGCACTTTTGCCAAAGCATCATAGAGAAGACATGGATTTAATCTGTGAGCTGGGAGCAACAACCATACGACTGGCGCATTACCAGCACGACCAATATTTCTATGATTTATGTGATGAAAGTGGTATGGTAGTGTGGGCAGAAATTCCCTATATATCTGCTCATTTACCAAATGCGAGGGAAAATACCGTTTCCCAGATGAAAGAACTGATAATACAGAATTATCATCATCCTTCTATTGTGGTATGGGGACTTTCCAACGAAATTACCATGCAGGCTGCAGATGAGGAAGATTTACTGGAAAATCATAAAATTTTAAATGATTTGTGCCATGAAATGGACAGTACAAGACTGACAACAATGGCGGTAGTATCTATGTGTGACATTCATCATCCTTATATTCAAATTCCGGATGTAGTTTCTTATAACCACTATTTCGGCTGGTACGGAGGAGACGTATCCATGAACGGCCCTTGGCTGGATAACTTCCATAAGGAATTTCCTCAAATCCCCATTGGTGTCAGTGAGTATGGCTGCGAGGCATTAAACTGGCATACTTCAGAACCGCAGCAGGGAGATTATACGGAAGAATATCAGGCATATTATCACGAAGAATTGATTAGACAGCTTTTTACAAGACCTTATTTATGGGCAACTCATGTGTGGAATATGTTTGATTTCGGAGCAGATGCCAGAAATGAGGGAGGAGAAAACGGGCAAAATCATAAAGGGCTTGTTACTTTTGACAGAAAATATAAAAAAGATGCTTTTTATGCGTATAAGGCGTGGCTTTCTCACGAGCCCTTTGTGCATATTTGTGGAAAGCGCTATGTAAACAGAGTGGAAGAGAAGACTAAGATAACCGTATACTCAAACTTTCCGGAGGTAACTCTGTACCTAAACGGCCAGGAATATGAAAAGCAGGTCAGTGATGAGCATTTCTTTTATTTTACTGTTCCGAATAAGGGAGAAACGGTTATTACTGCAAAAGCAGGAGCATGTAAAGACCGGAGTTTTATTCGCAAGACAGAGAAGTTTCATGAGGCATATCGCTTAAAAGAAAAAGGCGCTGTATTGAACTGGTTTGACATTGAAGAAATTCCGGGATATTATTCGCTGAACGATAAGGTGTCTGAAATTATAAAAGCCCCGCAAGGCAAAGCGTTGTTTGAGGGGATTTTAGGAAAGTTTTTGAATAAGAAAACAGAACCGCAGGGAATGATGCAAATGCTGGGTAGTTTTACTGTGCTTAGAATGCTAAATACCATGGGAGCCATTGGCGAGAAAATGACAAAGGAACAGCTTTTAGAGCTGAATAGCCGATTAAATCAAATTGAGAAGGAAAATTAAATAAAACTAAATTATAGGGAAATCACTTGACAGTTGTAAAGACTATGTGCACAATGAAAGCAGCAGCTTGAGGAGTAAGTTTCAATCGGGAGTGTACATAGGATGATGTTACGAAAAAGAGATGAGGAAGTTTTAGATTTTGAAAGCAGAAGGCAGCAGCGCAGGAAGAAAAGGATAAGACAGCGCAGGCGCAGAATTTTTCTGTTTTTGTGTTCTGTTCTTACCGTTCTGCTGCTCTTTTTTCTTGTAAATAAAGTGAAAAATAAAGTAGAAGAACACAGACTTTTAAAAGCCAGAAACGAGTCGTTTGTAGGAGCGCCGCCTTTTGACGTGGACTTAATAGAGCCAAACGAATATTCCAGACCGGGGACACTGCTGGAAAAGATAAAGGGAATTGTTGTACATTATACGGCAAATCCGGGAAGTACGGCGAAGAATAACAGAGATTATTTTGACGGATTAAAGGAGAGCCATGAAACAAAAGTCAGCAGCCACTTTGTCGTGGGCATTGACGGGGAGATTGTTCAGTGCGTTCCAAGTACAGAGATAGCTTATGCTTCAAATTCCAGAAATGACGATACCCTGTCTATTGAGTGCTGTCATGTAGATGAAACAGGGGAGTTTACCGATGCTACGTATCTGTCCCTTGTTCGTTTGACAGGCTGGCTTTGTTATCGGTTTAATCTTACAGAAGATGATGTAATCCGCCACTATGATGTGACAGGTAAGATATGTCCGAAATACTATGTGGAAAATCCAAAGCAATGGGAAAAATTTAAACAAGATGTAAAGGCACAAATAAAAGAAGTAGAAAAAGAAGTAAAAGAAAGCGAAAAATAGGGAACTGAGGCATAAGATAAATTATTGTCTGATGCCACAGTTCCTTCTTCTTGTAGTAAATTGGAATATTCACATTTAATCCAGATTTAATTTCTTTGTAAGAATATATCGGCTTCCCACAAAGAAAATGGCGGAAAAGAGGATATTCCATACAAGGGTGAAAATCATCAGTCTGCCGCTGTAAACAGAGAGATTATCCTGTGTGAGATTTGCCTGCATAAACGGGCTTAATCCGGGGATAATAAAAGTTATCATGGTGCTCAGAAAACTCAGAACAATGTTTAAGCCAAAGAAAGAGAGAAGAGTTCCCATGATTTTATGACTTTTAAAGAGATTTCCCAAACACATGGCAAATAAAAGCAGCAAAGGATAAAAACCAAAATACTGTGATAATCCTGCTAAAAGGGTAATAACTTCTTCCAACCAGTTTGTAAAGCCGAAGCTTCCAAACAAAGTTCCGAAAAAAGTAGAAGCGCCCTTTAAAATTTCTGGTAAGGTGTCCTTGTAGGTGATTAAAGTAAAGACAGAAATCATAACACAGATAAAATCAATTACGCTCCATGTCCAGATAACAAAAACCTTTGACCAAAGAATCTGAGTTGGCTTAACCGGAAGCGTGTGGGTTAAATAACCTTCATCAGAAAATAGATTTTTCTGGATGCGGACAGCCAAATATACAACGGTTGCAATGACAATAGCCAAAATAAACAGAATAAATCCCACGATATAAAAAGCACCGGCAATCCCCCAAAGTCTGGAAGCTTCCGGAGAAACGAAAGCCTGAGCTCTTTCGGCAATAAAAATTCCAATACGTCCTATTACAGTATAAACAAGCAGTACGGCATGTAAAATTACCAGCAGTAAGGAAACGGATTTTAAGTCGTATTTATATAATTTTCTTAACATTTGAATACCTCCCGAAATAAAGTGTCCACGGATTTTCCCTGATTAAAACGGATATTATCCACGCTGTCACACAGGCGTATCTGACCGTTTTGTATAAATACCACGTCATCTAAAATATTTTCCACATCTGAAATCAAATGTGTAGAAATAAGAATAGTTGCATTTTCATCATAATTATTCAGTATAGTAGAGAGAATATAATCTCTGGCAGCAGGGTCTACACCGGCAATGGGTTCATCCAGACAATACAGACTTGCCCTGCGGCTCATAACAAGGATGAGCTGGATTTTTTCTTTTGTTCCTTTTGACATGGTGCGTAAACGGTCTGTGGGATTGATATTCAGATGCTTTAACATATCGTAAGCACGGCTTCTGTCAAAATCGCTGTAAAAATCAGAAAAATAGTTAATAATTTCGGAAACCCGCATGTGCATAGAGAGATAAGTTCGCTCAGGGAGATAGGAAACAATTTTTTTCGTTTCTGTTCCGGGAGCATGTCCGTCTACGAAAATAGAGCCTTCTGTGGGAACAAGAAGTCCGTTTAACAGTTTAATCAGCGTGGTTTTCCCGCTTCCGTTTGGCCCTAAAAGTCCGATGATTTTTCCGCGTTCCAAGGAAAGATTTATTTTGTTCAGGGCAATTTTATTGTCGTAGCATTTTGTAAGATTGCGACATTCTAAAATAGGGTTCATCATTTGTCCTCCTTAATCTAAATTTTTTCAATAAGCTGGATAATGGTTTGTTTGCTATATCCCAGATGTTCCATTTTCAGAAGGAACTCTTTTACTTGCTGGGATGCAATTTGTGTTTTTACTTGTTCAATCATAGCTAAATCCTCCGTAACAAATCGACCGCTGGTTCTTTGACTGTATAAAAGTCCTGTGTGCTCCAGTTCAGAAAGGGCTTTCTGCATGGTATTTGGATTTACACCGGCAGTCTGCGCCAATTCTCGAACAGAGGGGAGTTTTGAACCGGGAGTATAAGCTCCTGATATAATATCATAAGTAATGTGCTCCATAATCTGAGTGTAAATAGGATACTCAGGATTTAAGTTCCAAGACATCTGTAACACCTCCTGTAAGTTTGATAAATTGTATTACTGTATTATTTGATTAGTACAATGATACAAAGTCTGTAAGAATTTGTCAATAGAAATTTTAGAAAATAATCATTGCATTTCAAAATTTATATGTTACAATATTGTTACATAGAGATTAAAGGTGAGAATATGAATTTATACGAAGCTATTTTTTTAAGAAAATCTGTACGAAATTATGAGATGGAAGTAATATCTCCTGAAATATTGCAGGAGATACAGGAGTTTTATGCACAGATTGAAGGATTAAATCCCGGTATCCGTACAGAGATTTCTATTATTGACAATACAAAAGGACAAAATAAAAGAATGCACTTGCTGGGAGTAAAAGCGCCCTATTATATTGCATTTTACTCAGAGGAAAAAGATTTGGCACAGATGAATGCAGGATATATTATGGAGCAGCTTGCTTTGTTTATGTGCACAAAAGGCTATGGAACATGCTTTTTAGGAAGCGTAAAGCCTAAATTTGGAAATCCTCATAAGGGTGATTTGAAATTTATGATTACCATGGCATTTGGAAAAAGCAAGGGCAGCTATACCAGAAAACCGGTGGATGCAAAGCGCATGGATTTAAAAGAGCTTTGCGTATATAAGGAAGTGCCGAGACAGTGGATGAAACAGCTATTGGAGGCAGCACGACTTGCGCCTTCCAGCTATAACAGTCAGCCGTGGCGGTTTGTGGTGTATGACAATCGTATTCATGTGTTTGCTAAGAAGCATAATTTAAATCATCTGGGAAAATACGAGGAGATGAATTTCGGTGTGATGTTTTCTCATTTAATGGTAGTAGCAGAGGAGCTTTGGCTGGATGTGGATTTAATTCGGTTAGAAGATATTACCCACAAGAACTTCCCAAATAACCAGTATGTGCTCAGTGCAATTTTGCGTACTTGAGAAAAATATAAAAAAATTCAAAAAAAGTGTTGACATATTGAGGAACATATAGTATATTATATTTCGTGCTTGAGAGATATTTCAACACAATATGCGCGAGTGGCTCAGTTGGTGGAGCGCGACCTTGCCAAGGTCGAGGCCGCGGGTTCGAGTCCCGTCTCGCGCTTTTTTTATTTCTTAAAAATAAAAAGTAGGACACTTTTTAGAAAGTGTCCTACTTTTTCTCTATTAAACTTTTTGTGCTTCTATGTTGAGAATTAAACGGATAAAATCCTTAGATTTCGGCGCTGTCGCCAGAAATCGTATGTCGTATGTAACAGTACCTTCGGTAATGGTTTTATCTTCTGTGCTTAGACCTTTAATCATGGAGTTGGTAACGATATTCGTTTCAGCTGGTGTAACGGGAACCTTTGCAATCTGAGGTTCACCCTCGATGTAATTGTCCATAATTTCTTGAATACTGCAATTTCGGTATTCTTTTAGACAATTCTTCATAATCCATGCAAGAATAACCTTTTCTGAAAGAAGACGCTTGCAAGCGGCGTCATAATCAGCATGGCTTCTCGCTGTATGAAGTGTTTTGGATAACGTTGTTCCGACCTCCAATAAATCACCACCTTGCTTGTCTTAAATTTAGTATAAGACAGCCCATACAGAAATACAAGGGGAAAACAGAAAAAGAGCATGACGGATAACCTTGCGAATGGATAAAGGAGAGGGAATTTTAGAAAAAGTCCGTGAGGTAGCAGAAAAAGAAAAGATTAAATTGGCAGATATTAGTGCATTGGGAGCTGTCAGTGAATTTACAGTGGGCGTGTTTGACACAGAGGCAAAAGAATACCATGCAAATGAATTTAAAGGAAGCTTTGAAATAGTTTCTTTAACAGGAACAATCAATACTATGAATGATGAATTTTACTGCCATCTTCATATGAGTGCAGGAAATGAAAAAGGACAAGTGTTCGGAGGGCATTTAAACAGGGCAATTATCAGTGCAACGTGTGAAATGGTTATTACGTTAATTGACGGAAGAGTAGACAGACGATTTGAGAAAGAAGTAGGATTAAATCTGTTTCAATTTCAGTAAATGTGGAAATATTTAAAAAACTGTGGTACAATAGGTGCACAAAAAGACTCAATGCTAAGGAGGTAGTTGCTTTATGAAAATGATTTTTGCGATTGTACGAAAAGAAGATGAGGGATTTGTAATAGAGCGATTAAATAAAGAGAAAATCAGTGTGACAAAGCTTTCCAGTACAGGTGGATTTTTACGTAAAGGAAACGCCACATTGATGATTGGTACAGAGGATGAACAGGTAGATACGGTACTTCAGATTATTAAAGAAGAATGTTCCAGACGTCAGGAGGTCATGATGAACCCTGCTTATTCTGCTGGCACAAAAGGTCCTGTTATGGGATATGCAGCTCCGCCGGTAACCATTGAAGTAGGCGGTGCAACAGTATTTATTGTAAATGTAGAGCAGTTTATTAAATTATAGAGAAAAATAGAATAGGCATAGGAGAAAATAATATGTTAGAAATCGGTACAAAGGCGCCGGATTTTTCATTGCCGGACCAGAACGGAGAAATTCATAGTCTGGAAGAATATAAAGGAAAAAAAGTAATTTTATATTTTTATCCAAGAGACAATACCGCAGGCTGTACAACGCAGGCTTGTGGTTTTGCCGAGCGATATCCTCAGTTCTTAGAAAAAAACGCTGTGGTTTTAGGGGTAAGCAAGGACAGTGTTGCTTCACATAAAAAATTTGAGGAAAAGTATGAGCTTCCTTTTACATTGTTATCTGATACGGAATTATCCTGTATTCAGGCTTATGATGTATGGAAAGAGAAAAATAATTACGGAAAGAAGACTATGGGTGTGGTTCGCACCACCTATTTAATTGACGAGCAGGGAATAATCGTAAAAGCTTTCGGAAAAGTAAAAGCAGCAGATAATCCTGCACAGATGTTAGAGGAATTATAGGATTATTTATGAAGATTATTATTTCACCGGCAAAGAAAATGAATGTAGATACAGATTGTCTGCCGATACAGGGGCTGCCAAAGTTTTTACCGGAGGCAGAAAGCTTATGTGAGAAAATCAGGGGATATACTTACGAGGAGCAGAAAACATTGTGGAAATGCAATGACAAAATCGCAAGACTAAACGCAGAGCGTTTTCGTGATATGAATTTGAAGACAGGTCTTACACCGGCAATCCTGTCCTACGAGGGCTTGCAGTATCAGCACATAGCGCCACAGGTTTTCACAGAAAAAGAGCTGACCTATATTCAGGAGCATTTGTGTATTTTATCGGGATTTTACGGGGTGTTAAAGCCTTTTGACGGAGTGACACCTTATCGTTTGGAAATGGGAACCAAGCTGGAAACAGAAGGGTGCAAAGATTTATATGAGTTCTGGGGAGATAAGTTGTATCAAGAAGTAATAAAGGACGACGGAATTGTCATTAATATGGCATCTAAAGAATACTCTCAAAGCATTTCCAAATATATTTTGCCAAAGGAGCGCTTCATTACGGTAGAATTTGGAGAAGTTCATAATGGAAAGGTAAAGCAGAAAGGGACTTTTTCAAAGATGGCGAGAGGCGAGATGGTTCGTTATATGGCGGAAAATCAGATAGAAGATATTGAAAAAATAAAAGAGTTTCATGTTATGGGACTGCAGTATGCAGAAGAGTTTTCAAATGAAAATAAAATGGTATTTACTGTATAAAAATGATATTGGGAGCATAAAAATACCGACAATCTACGGACAGTAAAATGTCTGAAAGATTGTCGGTGTTTTATTATTCTATTACATAAATCCAGTCCTTCGGAGCTTCAATAGTTCCCATCTGAATTCCTGTAAGGGTATTGTATAACTGTTTTGTCACTTCGCCCATGGCTTCCATGCCGCTTGGGAAACAGATTTCTTTTCCGTGGTCTACGATTTTGCCTACTGGAGAGATTACAGCGGCAGTTCCGCAAAGACCGCACTCTGCAAAGTCCTGAAGCTCATCCAGATAAACTTCTCTTTCTTCTGCTTCCAGTCCCAGATAATCTTTTGCAACCTGTAAAAGGGAACGGCGTGTAATAGAAGGAAGAATACTGTTGGATTTCGGTGTGACTACTTTTTTATCCTTTGTGATAAAGATAAAGTTTGCTCCTCCTGTTTCTTCTACTTTTGTTCTTGTTGCTGCATCTAAGTATAGGTTTTCATCATAACCTTCTTTATGTGCATCTACAATAGCATGCATACTCATGGCATAGTTCAGTCCTGCTTTAATGTGTCCTGTTCCACAAGGAGCAGCTCTGTCAAAATCGCTGACTCTTAAAGTGAGTGGCTTTACACCACCTTTAAAGTAGGGGCCTACCGGTGTGGTAAATACACGGAACTGATATTCATCTGCTGGTTTTACGCCGATAACAGGATTTGCTCCAAACATATATGGTCGGATATACAGAGAAGCACCGGAACCATAAGGAGGAACAAAAGCAGAATTTGCTTTTACTGTTTTAGCCACTGCATCGAGAAATCTTTCAGCAGGAAATGGCGGCATTTCCAGTCGGTTTGCTGAGTCCACCATACGCTGGGCATTTAAGTCAGGGCGGAAGGTTACTATCTTTCCATCCTTTGTGGTATATGCTTTTAATCCTTCAAAGATAGTTTGTGCATATTGCAGCACACCTGCACATTCATTAATAACTACATTGGCATCTGTTGTCAAAGTGCCTTCGTCCCATTTCCCCTCTTTGAAATTGGATACATAACGGTAGTCTGTCTGCATATAACCAAATCCAAGATTTTTCCAATCAATATTCTTTTTATCCATTTTCATCCTCCATTCTGCTGCATAGCTGAGCGAAAACAGCTTTTATGTAATTTTTTAACATTATAAAACTTTAACGTGTGAATTGCAAGAGATGTTCCGTTGCTTTTTTGCAATCTTTCATATATAATTTAAGGAAACAGTAATCACGGGTTGGTAAAATTGGACTGTTAGAATAGGAGTGAATGACATGCCGGTGAATGATTGGAATAATCTGGGGCGAGATGTGAAGGATATTGTGCAGCATGCAATTAACAGCGGAGATTTCAGCGCATTAAACAGAGATTTAGGTGCGACGCTTGACAGCGCTCTCGGAAATGTTGCGCAGAGTATGAAAAGAGCGGGAAATGCTTACAGCAACAAGTATAGCTATAAACCTTTTGGAGGCTATCGAAACCCTTCACAGAGAGAACGGATGAAGGAAGCCAGAGAAGAATTTGCCTTATTTGTCAATACAAACGGAGCAAAGGCATTGGGACTTCTTTTTACAACATTGGGAATTGCCCTTACTATTATGTTTGGCGTAACAGCGGGAATATTGGGGATTTTATCTCTTTTTATAGGAAGCATTGCTTCTAAAATCGGTACGGTAATGATGATTTTCCTGCCGGCTATGGGACTTAGCGCTATTATGGGTATCTGCGGAAACCGTTTACGAAAGAAAATTAAAAGATTTCGTTCTTATGTAAAAACTTTAAACGGAAAACCTTATGCAAATGTAAAGGATTTGGCAAAAAGCGTCAGAAAATCAGAAAAGTTTGTACGTAAGGATTTAAAGAAAATGATTGACAAACGAATGTTTTTGGAAGGTCATCTGGATAAAAACGGCGTGTGTTTTATGGCGACAGACGATGCTTATGAGCAGTATTTAGAGACAGAACGAAACATGGAGGAAAGAAAAGCGGAAGAAGCAAGAAGACCGAAAACACAGCTTTCTGAGGATGTGCAAAAGGTTATTGAGGAAGGTAATCGTTATATCGAAGAAATCAGAAGAAGCAACGATGCTATTCCGGGAGTGGAGATTTCCAATAAAATGTATCATCTGGAAAATGTAATCCGAAGAATTTTTCAGAGGGTAGAAAAGCATCCGGAGCTTATCAACGATTTACATAAGTTTATGGATTATTATCTTCCTACTACCATGAAGCTTTTGAATGCTTATGAGGAATTGGATAAGCAGGATATGCAGGGAGAAAATATTAAAACAGCAAAATCGGAAATCGAAAATACATTAGATACCATTAACGTTGCTTTTGAAAATCTGCTGGACAGCTTTTATAAAGAAACCGCATGGGATGTATCATCGGATATATCTGTTTTAAAGACCATGTTTGCCCAGGAGGGACTGACAGAGAAAAACAATTTTCAGGGAAAGGATAATTAAATTATGAGTGATGAATTAAAAGATTTTACAGTAACACCTACCCTTACTTTTGAGCCTTTACAGGAACAGGCTCCTGTGGCAGAGGTGAAGAAAGAAGAACCGGCAAAGCCTGAGATGGACGACAGTATTTTATCTGAGGAAGAAAGAAAAATCGTAGATGATTTTGCACGTCAGATTGACATTCGAAATTCAGCGGCAATTTTGCAGTACGGAGCAGGAACACAGAAGAAAATGGCTGATTTTTCAGAGGATGCTCTTGAGAAAGTACGCACAAAAGATTTAGGCGAAGTAGGGGATTTGCTGGAAAACGTGGTGACAGAATTAAAGAATTTCGATGCGGAAGAAGAACGCAAAGGAATTATGGGCTTTTTCAAAAAGGGAGCAAATAAGCTGGAAGCCATGAAAAACAAGTATTCCAAAGCAGAAGCAAATGTAAATAAAATTGTGGAAACTTTGGAAAAACATCAGATACAGCTTATGAAGGATGCGGCAATTATGGATAAAATGTATGCCTTAAACTTAAATTATTTTAAAGAGCTGTCTATGTATATTTTGGCCGGAAAGAAGAAGCTGGAAGAAATCCGTTCAACGGAGCTGCCTCAGCTTATGGCAAAAGCACAGGCAAGCGGTCTTCCGGAAGATGCACAGGCTGCAAAGGACTTGGACTCTCTGTGTGAACGTTTTGAAAAGAAAATCCATGACTTGGAGCTGACACGTATGATTGCCGTACAGACAGCGCCGCAAATCCGTCTGGTACAGGGAAATGACACTTTAATGGCAGAAAAAATTCAGTCTACTATTGTAAACACCATTCCTCTTTGGAAAAGTCAGATGGTAATTGCTCTTGGCGTGGCACATTCCACAGAGGCCGCAAAGGCGCAGAGAGAAGTAACAGATATGACAAATGCTCTTTTACAGAAGAATGCTCAGACTTTAAAAATGGCTACCATAGAAGCTGCAAAAGAGTCTGAAAGAGGAATTGTAGATATTGAAACATTACAGAAAACAAACGAGTCCTTAATCAGCACCTTTGATGAAGTTATGAATATTCAGCGGGAAGGCAGAGAAAAGAGACGTGCAGCAGAGGCAGAAATGTATCGTCTGGAAGGTGAATTGAAACAGAAACTTTTACAGATTAATCATTAATTGGAGGTGTCTTTATGTATCGTGATCATACAAAGGTTGTGCAGATTGGGGATAAGAAAATCGGTGGGGGAAATCCCATTTTAATACAGTCCATGACCAATACAAGAACAGAAGATGTAGAGGCAACCGTACAGCAGATATTGGCGCTGGAGGCAGCAGGATGTGAGATTGTCAGATGTACCGTGCCTACCTTAGAGGCAGCAGAGGCATTAAAAGAGATTAAAAAAAGAATTCACATTCCTCTGGTGGCAGACATTCATTTTGACTATAAAATGGCCATTGCCGCTATGGAAAACGGAGCGGATAAAATTCGTATTAATCCGGGAAATATCGGCAGCATTGACAAAATAAAAGCAGTGGTAGACGTTGCAAAAGAGAGAAATATTCCTATTCGTGTAGGTGTAAACAGTGGTTCTTTGGAGAAAGAACTGGTGGAAAAATATCACGGTGTCACTGCTGAAGGACTGGTAGAAAGTGCCCTTGATAAAGTGAGAATTATTGAAGATTTAGGGTATGATAATCTTGTAATCAGCATTAAATCCTCTGATGTAATGATGTGTGTAAAGGCACATGAATTGCTGGCAGAACAGACCAATTATCCCCTGCATGTAGGCATTACGGAGGCAGGGACTTTATATTCCGGAAATATTAAATCAGCCGTAGGTTTGGGGATTATCTTATATCAGGGAATTGGAGATACTATTCGTGTGTCCCTGACCGGCGACCCGGTAGAGGAAATCAAATCAGCAAAGAGAATTTTAAAGACCTTAAATCTCAAAAAAGGCGGAATTGAAGTGGTATCCTGTCCAACCTGCGGAAGAACGAAGATTGATTTAATCGGACTGGCAAATCAGGTGGAAACTATGGTGCAGGAATTTCCTCTGGATATTAAGGTTGCCGTTATGGGCTGTGTAGTAAATGGTCCGGGAGAAGCAAAAGAAGCAGATATCGGCATTGCGGGAGGTAAGGGAGAAGGTCTTCTGATTAAAAAAGGAGAAATCGTGAAAAAGGTTCCTGAGGCAGAGCTTTTATCTGTGCTTCGGGAAGAACTTGAAAACTGGAAATAAGTATGGAGGCATTGTTTCATGGAGAAAGAATTTCTGGATGTGTTTCGAAATCTGGAAGTAGGTGAGGAGCTTCGTGCGCTTTTAAAGGAAGTGGCGGTTACGAAGATTGCCGTTAATCCGCAGAAGGACCGTATCCGAATTTATATCCGCAGCCGCCAATGGATACATAAAAAGTATATTTATACCTTGGAAAGAGCAGTTTCGCAGCAGTGCTTTCCGGGGGTGAGCATGGAGGTAAAGGTGCTGGAAAAGTTTACCCTTTCCAGTCAGTATACCCCTCAGTTATTCTTTGAGGCGTACCAATCGTCCATGGCTCTGGAGCTTAAAAATTACAGCATTCTGGTCTTTAATATGTTCCGGAATGCTGTAATTACGTTTCCGCAGACAGATACCATGCACATACTTTTACAATCCACAGTGCTGGCGAAAAGTAAGGAAGATGAACTGGTACAGTATATAGAAAAAATCTTCTGTGAAAGATGTGAGTTTTCTTTAAAAGTAGAGACAGAATATGAGGAAATAAAGGAAAGTAAATTCCGAAAAAACAGCGATATCCGCATTGCACAGGAAGCGGCTCATATTGTAGAAATGTCCTCTCTCGGAAAAGAAAAAGAGGAGCTTGAGGAGGTAAAAGAAGAACCGAAGAAAGCTCCTGTAAAACAAAAGGAAAAAGAAAAGACAAAGACGGAGAAGAAAGAAGCGCCTGCAAAACGTGGATTTTCTGACTTTAAACGCAGTGTAAAACGCTCTGACAATCCTGATGTACTGTATGGAAGGGACTTTGATGACGAAGTAATTCCATTGGAAAACGTGCAGACAGAAATGGGAGAGGTCTGTGTCAGAGGAAAGATTATGTCCTTGGAAAAGAGAGAAATCCGAAACGAAAAAACGATTATTATCTTTTCTATTACCGATTTTACAGACTCCATTACCGTAAAAATGTTTGCCAGAAACGATCAGGTAGAGGAGATTACAGAAGGCGTTAAGGAAAAAGCGTTTGTAAAGCTGAAGGGAATTACCACTATTGACCGATATGACAGCGAGCTTACCATAGGCTCTGTTGTGGGGATTAAGAAAATTGCCAGCTTTGAAAACAGCCGTTCTGATAATTATCCAGAGAAGCGTGTGGAGCTTCACTGCCATACAAAAATGAGCGATATGGACGGGGTATCCGACGCAAAAGCCCTGATTAAACGTGCCTACGAGTGGGGACATAAAGCTATCGCCATTACCGACCACGGGGTTGTGCAGGCATTTCCTGAGGCGAACCACTGCTTTGACTCTTGGGGAGGCGTCGTTCCTCCAGAGGCAGATTTCAAGGTGATTTACGGTGTGGAAGCTTACCTTGTAGATGATTTAAAAGGAATTGTGCAAAACAGCAAAGGGCAGAGCTTACATGCGCCTTATGTGGTATTTGATATAGAAACCACAGGATTTTCCGCTTTAAAAGATAAGATTATTGAAATTGGTGCAGTGAAGGTGGAAAACGGAAGAATTACAGAGCGTTTTTCAGAATTTGTAAATCCGCAAATTCCTATACCATTTCGCATTGAGGAGTTGACCAGCATTAACGACAATATGGTAGCAGATGCACCTACCATCGATGTTATTTTGCCTAAATTTGAAAAATTCTGTGAGGGCTGTGTTATGGTGGCTCATAATGCAGAGTTTGATATGAGTTTTATTCGGAAGAATTATGAGGATATAGGTATTGAAAGAGAAGATACCGTGGTTGATACTGTGGGGATGGCAAGATTTCTCCTGCCCCAGCTTAACCGTTTTAAACTGGATACGGTGGCAAAAGCAGTGGGAGTTTCCTTGGAGCATCACCACAGAGCAGTAGACGATGCTTCCTGTACAGCCGACATTTTTGTGAAATTTATTGAAATGTGTGTAGAAAGGGATATTTTCAATCTGGATGAGCTGAATGAAAAGGGAACGGTTTCCGTTCATTCCATACAGAAAATGCCTACCTATCATGCAATTATTCTGGCGAAAAATGATGTGGGAAGAGTAAATTTGTATCATTTGATTTCAGACTCCCATTTGATTTATTACCATAGACGTCCCCGTATTCCAAAGAGCCTGTTTTTGAAATATCAGGAGGGACTTCTTATTGGTTCTGCCTGCGAAGCAGGAGAGCTTTATCAGGCTGTTTTGAATGGAAGACCGGAGCAGGAAATTGCCCGTTTGGTGAATTTCTATGATTATCTGGAAATACAGCCTCTGGGTAACAACGCCTTTATGTTAAAGAATGAAGACCGCTCGGATATTACTTCATGGGAGGACTTGCAGGAAATCAATAAGAAGATTGTAAAGCTGGGAGAGGCATTTAATAAGCCGGTAGTGGGAACCTGTGACGTGCATTTTTTAGACCCCGAAGATGAGGTGTATCGAAGAATTATTATGGCAGGAAAAGGCTTTGATGATGCAGATGACCAGGCGCCTTTATACCTTCGTACAACAGAGGAAATGCTAAAGGAATTTTCTTATTTGGGAAGGGAAAAAGCAGAGGAAATCGTCATTACCAATCCCAATAAAATCGCAGATATGGTAGAGAAAATATCGCCTATTCACAAGGGGAAATGCCCCCCTGTTATTGAAAATTCCGATGCCATGTTAAGGGAAATCTGTTACAGTAAAGCCCATGAAATCTACGGAGAAAACCTTCCGGAAATGGTAGAAGCACGTCTGGAAAGAGAGCTGAATTCCATTATTTCCAATGGGTACGCCGTTATGTATATGATTGCCCAGAAGCTGGTTTGGAAGAGTAACAGTGACGGATATTTGGTAGGTTCCCGTGGTTCTGTTGGTTCTTCCTTTGCAGCTACTATGTCGGGAATTACAGAAGTAAATCCTCTAAGTCCACATTATTATTGTGCCAAATGTCACTACGCAGATTTCGACTCCGAGGAGGTGCGGGCATATTCGGGAAGGGCAGGATGCGATATGCCGGATAAGAAATGTCCTGTATGCGGAGAGCCGCTGGTAAAAGAAGGATTTGATATTCCTTTTGAAACCTTCCTTGGATTTAAAGGAGATAAAGAGCCTGATATTGACTTGAACTTTTCCGGTGATTATCAGGGAAAAGCGCACCGTTACGTTGAGGTTATTTTCGGTGCGGGGCAGACATTTAAGGCGGGAACAATCGGTACGCTGGCAGAGAAAACAGCTTTTGGTTATGTCAAGAACTATTATGAAGAACGTGGACAGAGAAAGCGTTATTGCGAAATCAACAGAATTGTGCAGGGCTGTACAGGGGTAAGACGTACCACAGGACAGCATCCGGGAGGAATTATTGTTCTTCCCATCGGATGGGATATTGAGGAATTTACACCGGTTCAGCACCCTGCAAATGATATGAACAGCGATATTATTACTACGCATTTTGATTATCATTCCATTGACTCCAACCTTTTAAAGCTGGATATTCTGGGGCACGATGATCCAACCATGATACGTATGCTGGAGGACCTTACCGGCATCAACGCCAGAGAAATTCCGTTGGACTCAAAAGAGGTTATGTCCTTATTTAAAAATACAGATGCGCTGGGTATTACACCGGATGATATCAGAGGCTGTCCTTTGGGCTGTCTTGGTATTCCGGAGTTTGGTACAGATTTTGCCATGCAGATGTTAATTGATGCCAATCCGACTTCTTTTTCTGATTTGGTTCGTATTTCCGGTCTGTCTCACGGAACAGACGTGTGGCTGGGAAACGCACAAGATTTGATTAAGTCCGGAACGGCAACCATTACCACCTGTATCTGTACACGAGACGATATTATGATTTATCTGATTAACAAGGGCTTGGAGCACGGACAGGCATTTACCATTATGGAGAGCGTGCGAAAGGGTAAGGGATTAAAGCCGGAATGGATTGAAGAAATGAAAAAACATGATGTTCCGGACTGGTATATTGAGTCCTGTAAAAAGATTAAATATATGTTCCCGAAGGCCCATGCAGCAGCGTATGTTATGATGGGATGGCGAATTGCCTATTGTAAAATCTTCCATCCGCTGGCGTATTATGCGGCATATTTCAGTATTCGTGCAACTGCTTTTTCTTATGAGCTGATGTGTCAGGGAAAAGAAAAGCTGGAATATTTTATGGACGATTATGAGAAGCGAAAGGATACATTGAGCAAAAAAGAGCAGGATACTTACAAAGATATGCGAATTGTGCAGGAGATGTATGCCAGAGGCTTTGACTTTGTTCCCATTGATATTTATAAGGCAAATGCACATACATTCCAGATTATAGACGGAAAGCTGATGCCTGCGTTGGATACCATAGAAGGTCTGGGAGACAGGGCAGCGGATGCTGTGGTGGCGGCGGCAGAGGAAGGAAATTTCCTGTCCCTTGATGACTTCAGAAATCGAACAAAGGTTACGTCCTCTACTATTGATTTGATGAATGATTTGGGATTGTTTGGAAAATTGCCGAAGTCTAATCAGATGTCGTTGTTTGACTATCAATAATTCTATTTTACACAAACATGGCTTTACCAAATACAGCCACAGTTATTCCAAAGCAAACTCGGTCATTTTCTTGTTTTTCTGCGCCGCCAATGGATGTTTTGTCCGCCAAACTCGTGCTCACGCACTCGGACACGGCTTCCAAAACATCACTGTGCTCGAAAAACTGCGAAAATATCCCGATGGTTTGCTTATAAAATAGCTGTGGCTTGTATTTTGGAAGACAGAAGTTATTTGTGCAAAATAGTATAATGTAAACTTTAAATGGAGTTGGAAACAATGAAAAAAATTTTGATTATTGATGATGATATTTATATCAACGATATGTTAGAAAAAGTTTTGATACAAGAAGGATACATGGTTTCTCATGCCTATTCCGGAACAGAAGCGTTGTTATTTATGCAAAATAATACTCCTGATTTAATACTTCTTGATTTAATGCTACCGGGGCTGTCCGGCGAGGAAGTATTACCTAAAATATCGGATATTCCGGTAATTGTTATGAGTGCAAAAGTCGATGTAAAAGATAAAGTAGCGCTTTTATTAAACGGAGCTGTTGATTATATCACAAAACCATTTGATATTGATGAATTGCTGGCAAGAATAATTGTACAGCTTCGTAAACTAGACAAAGCTACTCATTCAGAAAAATTGGTATTTGATGAGATTTTTCTTGATATAACAACGCATGAGGTTCGTGTTTGTGACCAAGAGGTAAAGCTAACCAAAACGGAATTTGCTATATTGAAGCTTCTTATGGAAAATCCAAAGCAGATTATAACAAAAACGATTTTGCTTGACCGAATTAGTGAAGATACGCCTGACTGCATGGAAAGCTCATTACGAGTTCATATCAGCAATTTGAGAAAGAAATTGCGTGAAGCTTCAGGAAAAGATTATATTGAAGCGGTATGGGGAATTGGATTTAAAATGGCAGAATAAAATCTTTACACTTTCTTTGCACTTTTCTTAACAGCTTCCTTAACAATTATTGATTAGAATAGCATGAAAGAAAAGCAAGGAGGATTAGAAACAATGGAATATATTTTAACAGCGAAAGATTTGACAAAAGAATATCGTCATTCTGCAAAAGCATTGAATAGATTTTCTATTCATGTTCCTAAAGGAGCAATTTACGGATTTGTTGGGGAAAACGGAGCCGGTAAAACTACGTTTATCCGTATAATATGTGGGTTGCAAGCACCGACATCTGGAAATTATTCTTTATATGGGGTTAAAAATACAGATAAGAATATTTTGAACTCACGAAAAAGAATAGGAGCTGTTATCGAAACACCATCAATTTATTTGGATATGACGGCAAGGGGCAATTTGAAACAACAATATCAAATTCTTGGATTGCCTTCCTATGACGGAATTGATGAATTGCTGCAACTTGTAGGATTGGATAATACGGGAAAGAAAAAAGCAAAACATTTTTCTTTAGGTATGCGTCAAAGATTAGGAATTGCAATGGCACTGGCAGGAAATCCGGATTTTTTAATTCTCGATGAACCGAGCAATGGACTTGACCCACAGGGAGTAATTGAAATCAGAGAATTGCTTTTAAGGTTAAACAGGAAGAAACAAATTACCATATTGATTTCAAGCCATAATTTGGATGAACTTTCTCGTATAGCTACACATTATGGTTTTATTGCAAATGGCAATAAGGTAGAAGAAATAACCGCAAAAGAATTGCAAAAAGTATGCCGAAAATGTGTAAAACTTACAGTAACAGATACTGATGTATTGGCACGTATACTTGATATAATGAATATTGAGTATGAAATACTCTCTGACACAGAAGCAAATATTTATGGAGAAATTCCTGTTTCGGAACTGACATTAAAATTAGCGCAAGATAATTGCTATATTACGTCTATGCACGAACAGGCAGAAACATTAGAAAGTTATTACATCAATTTAGTAGGGGGTGTAAATCATGAGTAAATTGTTATATGCCAATTTTTTCAGAATGGTGAAAAATAAATTATTTTTAATAGGCATGGGATTTATGTTTTTGGCAGGAAGCTTCTTATGTTTCCAGCAATATAGGCAGTTAATAGGGTATCATGCGCAGGTAAAATTGGATAGCACATTTTTTGTGTATACTTTAATGATTGGCGTAATAAGTGCAATCTTCTGCTCTTTGTTTGTTGGTGTTGAATATAACGATGGGACGATGAGAAATAAAATTATTGCAGGACATAAAAGAACAGAGATTTACTTTTCAAATTTGATTGTAAATATCGTTGCTTCCTTTTTAATGTGTGTGTCTTATATGTTGGCAAATGTAATTGTTGGAATACCGATGATTGGAACATTAAGGATTTCTACAACCAAAACTTTGCTTATTGTTGTGGGGAGTCTTATTACAGTCGTTGCGTTTTGTTCTATCTTTACTATGATTAGTCTTTTGGTTTCCAATAAGGCAATCGCACCTATTATATGTATTCTGTTTGTGTTTTTATCCATTGCATTTTTAAATGAGGTACAAAGAATTTTAGATAACCCTAAAATATGGTATGACGGAACAGTAAATACTGCGTACGTGGGCGGGAGAGAAAGAGAGCAGCTGGAATTTATTTATAATGTACTTCCGGCAGGACAGGAAATGCAATATGCAAGAAAAAATATAAAAAATATGAATGAAATGAGTCTGTATTCTGTCGGTGTTACGGTAATTACAACAGGGATAGGTATTTTCTTTTTTAAGAGGAAGAATATTAAATAGAGGTATTGATTATGAACGTTTGGGTATGTGTATTGATTTTGTGTTTGCTTGCTGTTATAGGAATGCTTTTTGTTAAAGTATATCTTTTGAAAAAATCGGCAAGAGAAATAAATAAGGCTTTTGCCGAAAAAATAAGGAATGATACAAATACCCTTATACAAATATCCGGTCATGATAAGGATATGAAAGAGTTAGCTTCTTCTCTTAATACACAACTTAAATATTTCAATCAAAGCCGACAAAAGTTTGAACATGGAGATTTGGAATTAAAAGAAGCAATTACAAACATTTCTCACGATTTAAGAACCCCGTTAACTGCTATCTATGGGTATTTGAAGCTGCTGCAAAATGAGGAATGTTCAGAAGCGGGAAAAACTTATCTGACGGCGGTAGAAAATCGTACAAAGGCTATGAAACAGCTTACGGAAGAACTATTCCAATATACGTTGGCAGCATCTGATAGCGAGAAATTGATGATAGAAGCTATAAATTTGAATGGTATTTTAGAAAGCTGTATATCTTCCTATTATGCGGTATTAAAACAAAACAATATTATTCCGGAAATTAAAATACCGGATAAAAAAGTATTTTGTATGGGGAATGAAAATGCTTTGACTCGTGTTCTGGGAAATATGATAAGTAATGCGATAAAATATAGTGATGGAGATATGAAAATCACGCTGTCAGAAAATGGTGAGATAACTGTTTCCAATATGGCTTATGGGTTGGATGAGATACAAGTCGGAAGATTGTTTGACCGTTTTTATACAGTAGAAACTGCCAGAAAATCAACAGGATTGGGGTTGGCAATTTCTAAAACGCTTATTGAGAAGATGAATGGAAGTATATCAGCAAAATACGAAAATAATAGGTTAAGTATTCACATTTTTCTCCCAGAATACTAAAATTTTTCTTGGCTCGGTTTATAATAATAAAGAAAACTGCTGTATTAAGCAAAACCAGAAATATGGATACATTTTATCGGATTTGTCAGATAAAATGTATCCATATTCTCGATATAAGCAAATATTACATTGTTTTTTCATAAAGACCGGAATATACCTTCTTGTCCAGCCGTAAATAAATACTGTATAAAATCATCACAAATAAACCGATTACCGCTATAATTATCCATACGGTACTGAATGGATAGTAGTCGATAAGTGTTCCTATTACATAGTTACTTAAAACTCCGATTAATCCGGCGAAGCTGTTGGTAATACTTAATACTCTGCCACGATGTGTGTCCGGTATTCTCTTTGTAAGGTAAGGTGTTTTTGATATAGAGCCGAATATTTCGCCTATGGTAAAGAGTATCATCCCCACAATCGCAATGATAAAATAATGATTTAAAAAGATAAAAAAGGCAAGTCCCAATGACTCTAATAGCTGTCCAAAATACATAATTCGGATATCGATTACTCCGGAAAGCTTTTTGGTGAATATCGGCGTGCCTATTACCACAACAACGGCATTGATGCTTGTTAAAATTCCAAATTTAAAAGCTCCTGAACCATGAAAGACTTCCTCTATATGTAAAGGCATCAAAAAGTTAAATTGATTATAAATCAGCGCAGCTATACCGGAAATAACAAATAGCAGAAAAAATAATTTTCGTTCAGAAAAAACCTTGAATATTGAGCCGGTTTCACCTTTCTCATATTCGTTCATTGCTTTAGTATCCTGATTATTAGCTTTTACATTCTTAATAAAAACCAATAGCAGCAACGTACTGCTTATATCTGCCAGACCGTTAATGAAAAAAGAAAGGCTGAGATAATGATTAAATAAAATGCCGCCGATAGTCGGAGCTAAAACCAATCCTAAATTCATTGAAAGGTAATTCAGGGAATAGGCTCTTTCTCTATCCTTGTAGGTTGTCAAGTCAGCAATCAGGGCATCATAAGCCGGCTGTTCCATTGCCTGAAATAAGGAGGCAATCGCTAATAAATACAGCGTTGTCATGGACATTGGCAATACAGCGCAAACGAAATAGAGGCTGTTTCCGATTAAGTCAAAGGTAACGATGATATGCTTTTTATTATATTTGTCAGCCATCTTACCTCCCAGTAAGTAAAACGGTCCCATAAACATAGAAAATATCATCATATACAGACCAATGGTCTGTCCGTTCAGTCCCAGTTTTTCACTCATGATTAAGGTAAGCATGGGCCATATTAAAGCCCCCATACTTGTCATGACTTTACCAAAAGCCAACACATAGATTTCTCTTGGCAAATGGCTGTACATTGAAAAATGTTTTTTTAGAAATCCCATAGGCATTATTTCCTTTACGTTCTGACAATATTTGCAAGTACCCTATAAAAAAAGAGTTATCGCATTAAGTGCATCTCAAGAATATCTATACATTTTATGCTCGACAAATTTGCTAAAAGTGTATAAATATTTATGAAATACTTAATGTGACAACTCTGGTCATAAAAAATTAGAATTTCTCTCCTGAGAGTAATTCGTAAGCTTCTACATATTTTTCAACAGTTTTGTCAATGACTTCTTCCGGCAGAAGGAAATCGCTTTCCGGATTTGCTTTCAGCCAGTCACGAACGTACTGTTTGTCAAAGGAAGGCTGTCCCTGTCCCGGTTTGTAGCCTTCTAATGGCCAAAATCTGGAGCTGTCCGGTGTAAGCATTTCATCGCCCAGAACCACGTCTCCGTTTTCATCTAAACCAAATTCAAATTTTGTATCTGCAATGATAATATTTTTTGTCAGTGCATATTCAGCACATTTTTTATATAGTGCGATTGTGTAATCACGAATTTTTTCTGCGTATTCCTGTCCACGTCCCGGATATAATTTTTCTAAGGTTTCAACTGTATCTTCAAAGGAAACATGTTCATCGTGGTCACCGATTTCTGCTTTTGTAGTTGGTGTGTAAATCGGTTCAGGCAGCTTATCGGACTCCTGTAATCCTTCCGGAAGCTTAATACCGCATACAGTCCCGTTTTTCTGATAGCTTTCCCAGCCGCTTCCTGTAATATATCCACGCACGATGCACTCAACAGGGAGCATTTCCAGTTTTCGGCAAAGCATAGTATGTCCTTCGAACTCCGGCTGCTGGAAGAATTCCGGCATATCCTTTACATCTGTTGAAATCATGTGGTTTGGAACAATATCCTTTGTAAAATCAAACCAGAATTTTGACATTTTTGTAAGGACAACACCTTTATTTGTAACTGTGTTTTTAAGAATGTAGTCAAATGCGGAAATTCTGTCTGTTGCATAAATTACTAATTCTTCTCCAATGTCATAAACCTGACGTACTTTTCCTTCTTTAAATGGTTTGTACTCCTGCATGTGTTTTCACCTTTCTTCTTATATAATTATAATTTGAACCGCTTTTATTGTAACAAATTTTTGAAAAAAAGAAATAGTATTTCCAAAAAAAGTATAAAATCTTTTAAACTTCTCCCAGAACCTCAGAAAGAGCCTGTAAAAGCTCGTTGTTTTTTTCCGGACTCATCATGCAGAAACGGATGAAGGAGCTGTCCAGAAATGGGAATGTTGAACAGTCACGTATCATCAATCCTCTGCGGATACAGTAATCGAAAACCTGTTCCGAAGTAATGTTTTCCTTTAAGATTTTTACAAGGAGGAAGTTGGAACAGGAAGGATATACCTTTACACTTTTCCATGAGGATAAAGTTTTAAAAAGTCGTTCTCTTTCTCCGGAAATTAAAGCTCTTGTCTTATCAATATATTCTTTATCTGAAAACATAATACAGCCGGCAATTTCTGCAAGACTGTTAATTGTCCAAGGATTTTTCTTTGTGTTAATATATTTTAAAAGGTCAGGATTTCCTGTTACTGCATACCCCAGACGCAGACCGGGAGCTGCAAAAAATTTGGAAATTCCACGTAGAACAATGAGATTATTATAATTGTTGGTAAGAGGAATAGAAGAAATTTTGCTGTCTAAAGGAGCAAATTCTTCATAAGTTTCATCTACCATAACACAGGTTCCATACTGGAGACAGGTATCTAAAATTTTTCGCATATCTTTTCTGGTAATGGCAGTGGATGTAGGATTATTAGGGTTACAAAGCACCAGTAAATCAATACTGTCATTTAAATGTGAACAAAAATCAGAGATATTGATTTGAAAATCATTTTCTTCCAGCAGAGGATAATAGAGAGTTTGTCCTCCTTTTAATGCAATTTCGCGCTCGTATTCTGAATAAGTAGGGCCTAAAATTAAGGCTTTTTTTGGATTTGTTGTCTGAATAAACAGAGAGATTAGCTCGGTAGAGCCATTTCCCACAATAATATTTTCAAACTGAGCACCGGTATAGTCACAGATGCTTTTACGGAGTTTTGTATAATCTCTGTCAGGATAGTTTGTGATAGCGTCAATGTGAGTGGAGAGAGTATCTCTTAAAAGAGGAGAGATACCAAGAGGATTTACATTGGCAGAAAAGCTGGTGATATCTTCTTTTTTTATATGATAAATTTCTTCGATTTTCTCTAAATCGCTTCCGTGGAAGTGGTCTTTATGTTTCAGCATGAAATAGCCTCCCTTTTTGTATTAAAGTTGCACAGCAATCCATTGTAGTGTATAATCCATAGTAGCAGAATATTGTTAATTGTTCAATAAAAAGAAGACGGAGTAAAGGTGATATTTTGAAAACACGAATGGATCAACTGATAAACGGAAGATTTGAATACGATGTACCGGGGCTTATCTTATCAACAGAAAAAATTGTATTAAAAATAATGCCGGAAGAAAAGCTCAGGGGTGAATTAGAATTTGCAGCAGAAGACAGACGAAAAATAAAAGGAATGGCATATTCGACACATAGACGGTTTCTTTTGGGAAAAGAAAAATTTGCAGGAGAAAAAATTATTCTGCCTTACGGAATAGATGCCAAGGGGCTGAAAAGCGAAGACAAAATAGAAGGAGAGATTGTGTTAAGCACCAGTATAGGAGAATACAGGGTGCCTTTTTCTATTGAAGTAAGGAAAACACAAGTGCGGACTTCTCAGGGAACCGTGGGGACACTGGAAGAGTTTGTTGCTCTTGCAAAGGAGGATTTCCGAGAGGCATATCAGCTCTTTGTGGAAAAATCATTTCCACAGCTTTTAAAGGGAAGAGAAGAGTTGCTGCCTTATTATGAAGCAATGGTAAAAATGCCTGCTCCTTATCAGAATTTAGAAGAATTTTTAATCAAAGCAGGCTTGAAAGAACCGGTTTCTCTAAGTCTGGAAAAGGAAAAGCTGGAGCTTTACGAGGTACAAAGCTCTTTAAAAGATACCCTGCGGATAAGACGCAGCGGATGGGGATTTTTAAGAGCGGAAATTACGGTATCGGGAGATTTTCTGGAGGTAGAAAAACAGGTTATTCATGACGGACACTTTATCGGCAGTGTATATGATTTGGAGTATATTATCCGCAAGGAATGTCTGGGAAAAGGGAAAAACTTTGGCAGAATTTCCATTAAAACCGTATACGAAACCATTACTTATGAAATTATGGTGTCAAAAAGCAATCGAATACAGGTGGACGTAACCGCTTATGAGAAAAGAAAAAAGCTGGAAGCGGCAAAAGCTCTGTTAGAACTTCAGCTGGGAAAGGTGACTGCTTCAGAATGGTGCGAGAATACAAAGGCTCTTTTAGATGAATTAAAAGAAAACGGTTATTATTCTACAGAATGTCAGCTTTTTGAAGCTTATATGTGGGTTTTAAGCGGGAGAGAAGATGAAGCAAGACGACTACTGGACTCTTTGGAAAACAATCAGAGAGTGAAGGACGAAGAAATTTTAGAAGGGGCATTTTTGTACCTTGACGAAATTTCCCACAGAAGCACACAGCTGAAAGAAAAGACAGCAGTGCGTCTGCATCAGCTGTACCAAAGACGTGTGGACAGCTGTCTGTTATTATACATGATTTTTGAGATGGATGAAGAAGTTCTGAGAACCCAGTCCAGAAAGATGTTCTTTTTAGAGGAACAGTATCGAACAGGCTCAAGAAGTCCGTTTTTATATCTTATGGCGTGTAAATTGGGCGCAGAGGACGGCTCTGTTTTCCGAAAAATGAATCATTTTACTGTGCAGGTTTATCGCTTTGCACAGAAATACGGAATGCTTACAGAAGAAATGGCATTTCGTGCAGTGGATTTAGCAGGACAGTTGAAGCGTTTTTCAAAACCGGTGTATGAAATTTTAACTTATATTTATGAGAAGTATCCTTCAGCGTTGGTCATCAAAGGCATTTGCCAGTTTGTGATGAAAGGCGAACCGAGAAAACTGGAATATTTTAAATGGTATGATTTGGCAGTGCGTGCAGAACTGAAAATCACAGGCTTGTACGAATATTATATTGAAACTATGAGCAGGAATTACCAGAAGGTACTGCCAAAGGTCATCCGTCTGTATTTCGGCTACAATAATACATTAAGCGACCAGAGAAGAGCATTTATTTACAGCAATATTATTCGAAATAAAGAAACAGACAAGGAAACCTATCAGGCGTACAAACAAAATATGGAAGCTTTTGCCTGCGATAAGATTAAAGAAGGCAGAATGAATGAAGATTTTGCAGTGGTTTATCAGGAGTTTTGTGTAAATTCCGAAGATGAAAATGTGCGTGCGGCATTGGCAAAGGTTTTATTTACTTACAGACTTTATTGTGACGACCCGAAAATCTGCAAGGTCATTGTCCGCCACACTGCAATGAAGGAAGAACAGGTGTACCTGTGTACCGACAGAACAGCCTATATCTCTCTTTATACACAGGATGCGGCAATCTTATTTGAGGACAGCAGCAAGCGCAGATATGCAGGGACAGTAGATTATAATCTTCACAAGCTTTTAGATATTGAAGAGCTGTCGGGAAAACTGGCAAAGGACGGGCAGAGATATGCGGGAATGCTTTTACACACCTGTGGGGAATTAAAGCACGAAAATCCTATTACAGAAGAGAATATTTCCAGCTTTGAAGCCGTTTTAAAGCAGGATATCTTTGAGGAGGATTATCGGCAGGAAATCCGTAAGCGTCTGCTTCTTTATTATGAGTCACAGATGGACAACCGGAATTTAAGGGAGTCCTTGAAGGAGATGGATTTTAAAGCTTTTGCAAAAGTAAACAAAAGCCTGCTGGTTACGATTTTGGTAAAACAGGATATGTTTGTGGGAGCTTATGATTTAATCTGCGAATACGGATATGAAGATGTGGATATGTCGGTTCTTTTAAGAATGTGCAGCAGAATGATTTTGAATTTAGAGTTTGAATACGAGGAAGAATTGCTGCTTCTGGCGGGATATATTGTAAAATCCGGTATTTATGATGAAATTCTTTTAAAATATATGGCGTCACATTTTGAAGGTCCTGTACGGGAGATGACAGAACTGTGGAAGCGTGTCAGAGGTTTTTCTCTGGACTGCTATGCTTTGGAAGAACGAATTCTTCGGTACAGTATGTTTACCAGAATTTATTCTGAGCAGGGGCTGGAGGTTCTGAAAGATTATATACAGCAGGGTGGAAATGAGCATGTTGTTCTGGCTTATTTGACTTTTGAGTCTTACGGCTATTTTGTAGGCGGAAAAGAAACAGGGGAAATTCTCTTTGAAGCATTAGAAAATTTCATGGAAAAAGAATGGGAGTGCGACATTATCTGCAGATTGGCTCTTTTAAAGCATGACACAGAGCAAAATAAATGGGATACAAAGAAAAAGCAGAGAGCTCAGAAAATTTTGGAGGAATGTAGAAGAGAAAGGTTGAAATTTGAATTTTTCCAGAATATGCCAAGGGAGCTTTTGCAGGCATGCCAGATGGAAGATAAAATGTTTGTGGAATGTAAGGCAGGACCGGGAGCGAAGGTTACGCTTTACTATCAGGTGGAGAGAGAACATGTGATTTCCGAAGAAAAAACAGAGCCTTTAAAAGAACGGTATCAGGGTATTTATAACAAAGAATTTATCTTGTTTTACGGAGAAAAGCTTTTGTATCGTTTTGTAATCGAGCGAAACGGACAGACATGGGAAATTCCACAGCAGATTTTACAGGTAGAGGCTGCGGAAGCATATGGACACAGTAAATATCAGTTGTTAAATCGAATGTTAAAGCTGTTAGAGGAAGGAAAGACAGAAGAGCTTTCAAAGCTGGAGCAATCTTATTTGAAACAGGAAAGACAGGTGGCACAATTATTTGAATTGCTGGATTAAGGGGTGAAAGAAATGAACGAAACGAGAAACATTATAGTAGGGCTGGAAATCGGAAAGCTTCAATCACAGCTTTGTTATTACGACAGGAAAGAGAAAGAGCCGATTTCTGTTTCTGTAAAGGCAGGGAGCAATCAGTATCTTTTTCCCACCCTGTTATCCGTAAATCCGGAAAAGGAAATCTGGCACTACGGGCTGGAGGCAGAATATTTTTCAGCCAATGAAGGGGAAATTGCAGTAAACGGGCTGTTAGGTATATGGGGAGAGGCAGAACCTGTCCGTGTAGGAGAAAAGGTTTTTGAGGCTGCCGAGCTTATGGAAGCTTATTTAAAAGGCGTATTATCTCTTTTGGGAGTGGGAGAGCCTGTAAGACAGATAAAGGGGCTGATGATTACCGTTCCAAAGCTGTCTTCCGCTATGGTACAGGTGGTTTATGAGGCAGCCGCAGGCATGGGATTTTCCAGAAATCAGATTTTTTTGCAGGATTATGATGAGAGCTTTTATTATTATGTTATGAACCACAGGAAGGATAATTGTACAAGAAAAATCGGCTGGTTCTTATTTGACAATAATCAGGTGTCCTTTGCAAGATTGGTGATGGACAACCAGAAAAGACCGGCAATGGCGTATATTGAGCATGGAATTACAGCGGAATTATCCACAGACCCGGTAAAGAGAGATGAGGATTTCTACCGTTTAATTGACCGTTCCTGTGGAAAAGATCCTTATTCCAGCATTTATATGGTGGGAGAAGGCTTTGAGCAGGAGTGGGCAGTGCGTTCTATTCCGTTTTTATGCAGAAACCAGAGACACGTTTTTTACGGAAATAATCTCTATGTAAAAGGAGCATGCTATGGAGCAAGAGAAAAATGCGATGAAGGAATTTTAAAAGGATATTTGTATCTGAGTCCTTCTCTTGTGCAGAATAATGTGGCAATGGAAATGCTGGTAAACGGTTCTCCAAAGACTTATCCTTTGGTGGAGGCAGGGAAAAACTGGTATGAAATTCATACAGAGCTGGAGCTTATTTTAGATGAAAAAGAGGATTTGGAATTTGTAGTGACACCTATGGAGGGCGGAAGCAAGACCAGATTTAGTATGAAGCTTCCGGGACTCCCCAAAAGACCGAATAAAACCACAAGGTTAAAAATTTGCATATCCTACGAGAGCAGTGAAACCTGTGTGATTGTTGTGGAAGATATGGGATTTGGGGAAATGTTTCCCTCTAATGGAAATGTGTGGACAGAGAAAGTGTCATGGTAAAGGAGGACAGGAATGAGCGGATATATTTTATGTCAGTTAAAACGAGCAGAAATTCCCTATTATATCGAGAATATCAGCACAAATATTTATAGCATTGAGGAGCTGTGCTACTATTTTTACCATAACATTTATCTTCTGGATGAAAGTATTTTAAACGAGCATCTCTGTGACTGGATACGGAAGGAATTCGGTCTGGAGAAATTATATCGCCGTCTTTACAAGGTATTGGAAGAAGATATGGGAACAGGAGAATTTATTCTTGCTGTATTTAAGGAAATCAATTATCTGACACATCAGGAATTTAAGAAATTAAATGAGCAGATTTCTCTTTTGGAGCAGCAGCCCAAGATTCTCCGTGAGAAGAAAAAGGGAGATTATCTGGTAGAAAACAAAATGTATGTAAATGCTGTGAAGATATACGAAAATGCTCTTTTAAAAGAAGATAAAGAGGGGCTGGGAGAACAGTTCCGTGGCGGCATTTATCACAATATGGGATGCGCTTACTTGCATTTGTTTCAGTTTGAGGAAGCAGCAGAATGTTTTTTGAAAGCATACCAGTTTTTACATACAAAGCAGGTTCTTTCTCATTATCTTATGGCGTGCTGTATGGGAAATCCGGAAGAATTTTCGGGCATATGCAACCGTATGGGAGCTTCTCCCCAGATGCAGGAGGAAATAAAAGAAAAGCTGAAGGAAGCCGGTGAAAAGGTGGAGGAACCGCAAAATCAGGAGCTGGGAAAATGTTTAGAAAGTTTTATTAAGGAATATCACAGAAGCACAGGATTTTAGAGAATGGTTTTTTTCGGGACTATTTTCGTCTTGTGTTTTTAAAGGTAATGATATATAATCCAGATGTATTACACTGAGTAAGTATAAGAAAGCAGAGGTAAGAAGAATATGAGTACAGACAGATATGTAAGCCCATTATCCGAACGTTATGCAAGCAGAGAAATGCAGTATATTTTTTCTCCGGATATGAAATTCCGTACATGGAGAAAGCTGTGGATTGCTTTGGCTGAAACAGAAAAGGAATTAGGTTTGAATATTACCCAGGAGCAGATTGACGAATTAAAAGCCAATGCCGACAACATCAATTATGAGGTGGCAAAGGAAAGAGAAAAACAGGTTCGTCATGATGTTATGTCCCACGTTTACGCTTATGGAGTACAGTGTCCGAAAGCAAAGGGAATTATTCATTTAGGTGCAACAAGCTGTTATGTAGGTGACAATACAGATATTATTGTGATGACAGAAGCGTTAAAGCTGGTTCGTAAAAAGCTGGTGAATGTTATTGCAGAATTGGCAAAATTCGCAGAGGAACATAAAGCTCTGCCAACACTTGCATTTACTCATTTTCAGCCTGCACAGCCTACAACAGTAGGAAAGAGAGCAACTCTTTGGATGCAGGAATTCTTATTAGATTTAGAAGATTTAGATTTTGTACTTAGTACAATGAAACTGTTAGGATCTAAAGGAACAACAGGAACACAGGCAAGCTTTTTAGAATTATTTGATGGCGATCAGGAAACTATTGATAAAATCGACCCGATGATTGCACAGAAAATGGGATTTAAGGAATGTTATCCTGTTTCCGGTCAGACTTATTCCCGTAAAGTAGATACAAGAGTTTTAAATGTGCTGGCAGGAATTGCTGCAAGCGCTCATAAATTCTCCAATGATATCCGTCTGCTTCAGCACTTAAAAGAAGTAGAAGAGCCTTTTGAAAAGAGCCAGATCGGTTCCTCTGCTATGGCATATAAGAGAAACCCGATGAGAAGCGAAAGAATTGCGTCTCTGTCCAGATTTGTTATGGTAGATGCGTTAAATCCTGCCATTACATCTGCAACACAGTGGTTTGAAAGAACATTGGATGACTCTGCAAATAAACGTCTTTCTGTTCCGGAAGGCTTCCTTGCCATTGACGGTATTTTAGACCTTTGCTTAAATGTGGTAGACGGTTTGGTTGTATATCCAAAAGTTATCGAAAAACGTTTAAGAAGTGAACTTCCATTTATGGCTACAGAAAATATTATGATGGATGCTGTAAAAGCAGGGGGAGACCGTCAGGAATTACATGAAAGAATTCGCGAGCTTTCTATGGAAGCAGGAAGAAATGTAAAAGTAGAAGGTAAAGATAACAATCTTCTGGAACTGATTGCTGCTGATCCGGCGTTTAACATGACACTGGAGGATTTACAGAAAACTATGGATCCTGCTAAATATACAGGACGTGCGGCAGTTCAGGTAGATAACTTCTTAAAGAAAGTAGTTCATCCTGTTTTGGAGGCAAATAAAGAGCTTCTGGGTATGACAGCAGAAATCAACGTGTAAAATACAACAGAAATGAGAGGACATGATATGAAACAGGAAAAGAAGGGGAGAGCTTCGGCGCTTTTACCCATTGGAATATTCCTTGTCATCTTTATCGGTGCGGGAATTATTTCCAATGATTTTTATACAATGCCTGCCATTGTGGGATTTTTAATCGCTTTGGTTGTGGCGTTTTTACAGAACCCCAGAGTGCGTTTTCACGATAAGATTTCCATTATTTCTAAAGGTATCGGAGAAGAAAATATCGTGACAATGTGTCTGATTTTCCTTGCTGCCGGTGCTTTTTCTGGTACGATTAAGGCAGCTGGGGGAGTAGAAAGTACTGTAAATTTAGGGCTTTCTATTATGCCGTCATCTATTGCAGTAGTAGGATTATTTATTATCGGATGCTTTATTTCCGTGTCTATGGGAACATCTGTGGGAACCATTACGGCAATGGCTCCTATTGGTGTGGGGATTGCAGAAAAAACAGGAATTGCTGTGCCGATTTGTATGGGTGCCATTGTATGCGGCGCTATGTTTGGTGATAATTTATCCATGATTTCTGATACAACAATTGCAGCTGTTCGAACACAGGGATGTGAAATGAAGGATAAATTCAAGGAAAATTTCCTTATTGTATTGCCGGCAGCAATTATAACAGCTGTTATTTTCTTCTTTATTGCCAGTGGAAACGCAGGAAAAATTGATGAAGAGCTGAATTATGAAATTGTAAAGGTAGTACCGTATCTGGTAGTGTTGATTGGCGCATTAGTGGGAATTAATGTGTTTGTTGTTTTGATTGCAGGAACGATTTTATCCGCTATTGTAGGTGTGGGAACAGGAGCCTTTGCCATTGGAGAAGTATTCCAGAAAATGGGCGAAGGAATTACCAGTATGTATGACATTACGGTTATTTCCATTATTGTAGCTGCTATTGTAGCTTTGGTAAAGGAATACGGCGGAATTGAATTTATTTTGAATGTGATTAAGAAGCGAATTAACGGACCAAGAGGTGGAGAATTTGGTATCTCCATTCTGGCATTGCTGGTAGACTGCTGTACAGCAAATAATACAGTGGCAATCGTTATGTCAGGTCCCATTGCAAAGGAAATCAGTGAGGAGTTTGACGTATCACCGAGAAGAAGCGCTTCTTTACTGGATATTTTCGCATCGGTAGGACAGGGAATTATCCCTTACGGAGCACAGCTTTTGACAGCGGCAGGACTTTCTGCATTGTCTCCGGTACAGATTATGCCATATCTGTTTTATCCGATTTTGATGGGTGTCAGTGCGGTTTTGTTTATTCTGTTTAGAAGAAGAACGACAAAATAAAAAACAGCAATAGGTTATGTGGCCTATTGCTGCTTTTTTATTTTACTCCGAAATCCAATAATTGCCGAACAGCATTTTTCTTACTTGTGAAATGAACAGCATGAAAACCAAGTGCTCGTGCTTCAGCGATATTGTCCATTAAATCATCAATAAAGACGGCTTTCTGTGGAACGATTTCAAAATCTGTAATCAACTTTTGATAGATTTCCGGTTCCGGCTTTATGCAGTGTATTTGCCAAGACATGTATCCTCCGTCTACAAGCTTTAGAAAATCCAGTTCTTTTGTACATCGGTCATAAACAGGTTTCGCAAAGTTGGATAAAATATAAATTTTATATCCTCGTTTTTTTAAATAACTCAGCCAGTCTTTTGTGTAAGAATAGGTAGAAATGGTTTTTCCCACAGCATCAAAGGTTTCACGAATTTCTTTTTCGTAATCAGGTGCATTGGAAATAAAAGTCTGTAAAAGTTCTTCTTCTGACAGAATTCCACGGTCTGCTTCCGCCCATTCCTTGCTGAGAAAAACGGCTTTGGCTACAGCAGTTCCCGTTTTTTCATCATATCCTAATTCTTTTAAGAGTTTCTTCCAGTCATATTTTGCAAGCACATTGCCAATATCAAAAATCAGCGTATCGATTTCGGAAGCTTCCGCAGAGATTTTGGGTATTTCTTCATTCTTGGGGTGTGTCCATTTGTATACCAGCATAAAAGCATACAAGAGAACAGGTATCACCACAGTCGCATAAAGAGATGCCATAAGCATGCCGCCTGTTTTGGAGTGATCTGTCAGGGATAAAATAAAGGTCAACACGTACATACCCACTAAAAGACCGACTCCGATGATTGCAAGAAGTCGTTTGATATTTTTCACTTCTTAATCTCCCTTACTTGTAATATCTATTGTACTATTATAATAATTTTCGAGGGTATCGTCAATGTATAATGAGAGAATTTTACAATATGAACATGAAACTATGGGAAAAGAAATAAGAGATTTGCTGTATAGGTATCAGGGAAACATTTGGCTTGACAGCGTGGGAAGGAGCTTTGATGACAGAGAAATTTACAGAATAATTGTGGGGAATAGAACAGCAGAAAAGAAAATTTTATTTACAGGAGCCATTCACGGAAGAGAATATATGACAGCAAAGCTTCTGGTAAAACAGACGGAGCATTTTCTTCAGTATATGTGCGAAGGGGGGAATGAGGATTTTGATGTGGCAGTACATGTAATTCCTATGGTCAATCCTGACGGAGCAGCGCTGTGTCATAGGGGCATAGAGGGAATTAGGAAAAAAGAATTAAAAGAAAAGCTTTTGAAAATAAAGGAAAAGGAAGATTTTGTTAGGTGGAAATCCAACGCAAGAGGCGTGGATTTAAACAGAAATTTTGATGCTTTTTGGAAGGAATATTCCTGTGAAAAACAAAAACCTTCTGCGGAAAAATATAAAGGCGCATATCCGGAGTCAGAGGTGGAAACAAAAGCACTTACAAGGCTTACAAGAAAGGAAAAATTTCAGGCAACCATAAGCTATCATTCCTCAGGAGAGGTGATTTACTGGGATTTCGGACAGCAGGGAAAATTAAGGGAAGACACCAAGAAGCTGGCAAAAGTGATAGGAGATACAACGGGATACGAGATAATAGACGGGTGGGATAAAATAGCACCGGCGGGATACAAGGACTGGGCGCTTCTGGAAATGAAAATTCCCAGTGTTACCATAGAAATCGGAAAAGGGGACTCCCCGCTTTCGGAAAACGAATTTCCTGAAATATGGGAGAAAAATAAAGATATCTGGAAGAATATTCTTCGTATTATGTAGGAGAATGAGGGTGCTTTCAAACACCCTCAAAAAGGGGAGGATAAAGTATTTCTACTTTTTCTTTTGTTGTCTGCAGGGAGGGATGCGTCTTTGTATCATCTCCCTGTGGACTATTTGTAGTATAGACAGAAATTGAAAAGTTATACAAAAATAAAAAGAAAATAAAAAAAATTTTACTTTACTCTCTCACTGGTTTCTTATATACTGTATCCTAATAAATTATAAGAGAAGGGAGTAAGACACTGCACAATGGATGAAGATGACTGTACCAATAAGGAAAATCCTTCTGTACATCTGATGTTGCGCTGGATAGGCGTAAGCCTGTATTTGCGGGAATGAGAAAAAAGCAATCAGATATCAGATTATTTAAGGAGGAAAGAAATTGGGAAGTACAATTATTTTTATGATTTTATTACAGGTAGTATTGATTTTATTAAATGCGGTTTTTGCATGTGCGGAAATTGCAGTGATTTCCATGAACGATAATAAAATGGAAAAGATGGCGGAAGAAGGAAATAAAAGGGCGAAGCGGCTTGTAAAGCTTACAAGTCAGCCGGCACGTTTTCTGGCAACTATTCAGGTGGCAATTACCTTGTCCGGTTTTCTGGGCAGTGCTTTTGCAGCAGAGAACTTTTCCGATGTGTTGGTAAAAGGTATTCAAGGACTGGGAATTGCTATTCCGGTTCAGGTTTTAGAGTCTGTTTCCGTTATTTTAATTACCATTGTGTTGTCTTATTTCACACTTGTATTTGGAGAACTTGTTCCAAAGCAGATTGCCATGCGAAAAGCAGAGCCCTTTGCTCTTGGAATTTCAGCTTTGATTGACGGAATTTCAAAGATTTTTTCACCTCTGGTGAGCTTTTTGACATTTTCCACAAACTCTGTTTTAAAGCTTTTAGGCATTGATACAGACAAAGAGGAGGAACAGGTCAGCGAAGAGGAAATTCGCATGATGGTTGATGTGGGAACGGAAAAGGGCACCATTGACTGTGAAGAAAGAGAATTTATACAAAATGTATTTGAATTTGATGATTTATCCGCAGAGGAGATTGTGACGCACAGAACCGACGTGGTGATGCTGGATATGGAAGATGACATGGAAACGTGGAGAGAAACCATTTACCATACCAGATATACCATGTATCCTATCTGTGAAGAAACAGCGGACAAAATTATCGGTGTGTTAAATGCAAAAGAATACTTCCGTCTGGAAGATAAAAGCCGCAGCGTTGTTATGGAGCATGCAGTAAGCCAACCATATTTTGTGCCGGATACGGTAAAAGCGGACGTGCTGTTCCGAAATATGAAAAAGAAAAAATGCTCTATGGCAATCGTACTGGATGAATATGGTGGAATGACGGGAATTGTAACCTTAAATGACTTAATCGAACAGCTGGTAGGGGAACTGGAAGAGGATACCTTTCCCGAGCTCGAGCCTTTGGAAAATGGGGCATGGAAGGTGAGAGGAACGGCATTGCTGGAGGAAATGTCTGAAATGCTGGCAATCCCACTTCCAAGTGAGGAATATGATACCTTTAACGGTCTTGTATTTCATGCGTTGGGGAGTATTCCGCAGGATGGTACAGAGCTGTCTTTAGAAATTGACCGATTATGTATCACAGATATGAAAATTCATAATCATAAAGTCGAGAGCGCAGTTGTCACTATAAAAGAGACCTCTGACACGGAACAATCCGAAGAGGAAAGAAAGTAAGGATTGAAAAAAAGCTGATTTTCGTATATACTGTATCTGTTGAACCAAATGGTGAAATATGAAAATAAAAACAAAAGGCAGGTAAGATACATGGCATTATTACAGGAATGGAGAGATATGGCATACTCTCAGCAGGCTGACAGAGCACAGCTGCAGAAATTCTGGACAGAGTACTTTTTAATTGAAAAGGGAATTTACGAAAAACTTCTCAGCAATCCAAATGAAGTTGTAAAAGGTACAGTAAAAGAACTGGCAGAAAAATTCGATGTAGAATTGATGTCTATGGTAGGTTTCCTTGACGGTATTAACGACAGCTTGAAAATTCAGAACCCAATCGAAGAAATGGATGAAAATACAGAGGTAAATTTAGGATATGATTTAGAAACTCTGTATAAAAACATGGTAGACGCAAAAGCAGACTGGTTATACGAGCTTCCACAGTGGAACAGCATTTTCTCAGAAGAAAAGAGAAAAGAACTGTACTTAGAGCAGAAAAAATCCGGTACTGTTGTAAAAGGTCCTAAAATCGGACGTAACGACCCATGTCCATGCGGAAGCGGTAAGAAATATAAACACTGCTGCGGAAGAAAATAAATAAGTGATAAAGGAACAGAATTTTTTATCAGATACAGGGCAGGCTGTTTGGTAAAAGGTTCTGTTTTTTTATACGATATAGGCTCAGCTACTTCATTTGCAAATGAAATGCTGAGCTTCTATCAATAACAAAAGATTTCTTGTGTAAAATATTATGATAGTTGTATTATTGTAGGAGTAAAAATGGCAGGGATTTGTTTTCTTTTAGGATTTGTCAGTGTGTTGTATTTTCTGGGAATTTGGAGGATGACGGGATTGTCTTCGAAGTTTCCGCTGGTGTGGCTGTTGCTTGGCAGCGGTTTTTTTTTGGCGGGAAGCTTTATTTATTTTGGAATAGAAATTCCGGTATGGTTTAGTGGTCTTATCGGAATTTTTCTAGGTGGATTTCTGCTATTATTGGTGTTTTCGGAGTGCTTGATTATCAGCGCCATGAGACAAAAAGAAGTGAAAAATCTGGATTATATTGTGGTGCTGGGAGCGCAGGTACGGGGAAATGTACCTAGTAAGTCTTTACAGTATCGTATTGATAGAGCAGAGAAATATTTGAAGGAAAATAAAAAAACAAAGGTAGTTCTTTCAGGTGGAAAAGGGGAAGATGAGGGGATTTCGGAAGCACAATGTATGGCAGAGGAGCTTGGCAGAAAAGGAATTGCATTTAATAGGCTACTTTTAGAAAAAAAGTCCAGAAATACAGAGCAGAATATTACTTTTACCATTCCAATCATTCAACAAGATAGTAAAAAGGATTTAAAAGAGTTGAAAATTGGAATTGTTACCAATGGATTTCATATTTATCGTGGCAGCGGAATTGCTCAAAAGAAAATGCAGTGTAAAGTTTATGGAATTGCTGCTAAAAATTCTCGATTTTTACAGGTGAATTATTTGCTTCGGGAATTCTTTGGAGTGATGAAAGACAGACTTCTGGGAAATTTGTAGAAAAAGAGGTTGACAAGTAAAAGATATAGGATATATTATGTGGATAGAAAAAGAACACGTTGACGAGACGAGTAAAATGTGGAAGGTCACAGAGAGGAGTGTGCATGCTGAAAACACTCTGTCACGGAAGCATTTGAAAACTACCTCTGAGTGGCCCTAATCCGGTCCGGTGATTCCGTTATCATCAAATGAAGTGGTTAGTAAAGCATTTGCTTTTAACAAAAAGGGTGGAACCGCGGATATAGATAAGATAATCCGTCCCTTGCAGTCAGAAACAGGCAGCAGGGGACGGAGTTTTTTTATCTTATTGGATATTGAGTCCTATGAAACAAATTCCTTTCCTGCAAAAAGAAAGAGAGGAGAATAGAAATGATTATTACATTAAAAGATGGTTCAAAAAAAGAATATGCAGAAAGTAAATCTGTATATGAAATTGCTTTGGATATCAGCGAAGGTCTTGCAAGAGCAGCCTGTGCAGGTGAAGTAAACGGAGAAGTAGTAGACTTAAGAACACAGGTGTCTGAAGACTGTGAACTGAATATTTTAACAGCAAATGATGAAAAAGGTCTGGCAGCTCTGCGCCATACAGCATCCCATGTGTTAGCTGAGGCTGTGAAGAACTTATATCCGGAAGCAAAACTGGCAATCGGACCTTCTATTGATACAGGATTTTACTATGACTTTGACCATGAGTCTTTCAGCCGTGAGGAGTTGGATGCACTGGAAAAAGAAATGAAAAAAATTATTAAAAAAGGTGCCAAAATTCAGCGTTATACAATGCCTCGAGAAGAAGCTATTAAATTCATGGAAGAAAAAGGTGAGGACTACAAAGTAGAACTGATTAAAGATTTACCGGAAGGAGAAGAAATTTCCTTCTATTCTCAGGGGGATTTTGTAGATTTATGTGCAGGCCCTCATTTAATGAGCACAAAGGGAGTAAAAGCATTTAAACTGATTTCTTCTTCAGGGGCATACTGGAGAGGTGACGAAAAGAACAAAATGCTTTCTCGTATTTATGGTACAGCTTTTAGTAAGAAAGATGAGTTGAATGAATATTTAGAGCAGTTAGAAGAAGCGAAGAAAAGAGACCACAATAAACTGGGACGTGAAATGGGCTTATTTACAACTGTTGATGTTATTGGACAGGGACTTCCTCTTTTAATGCCAAAAGGCGTAATTATGCTGAAAGAGCTTCAGAGATGGATTGAAGATTTGGAAGATAATGAATGGGGCTATGTTCGTACAAAAACACCATTGATGGCAAAGAACGATTTGTATAAAATTTCAGGTCATTGGGATCATTATAAAGAAGGTATGTTTGTACTGGGAGATGAAGAAAAGGATAAAGAAGTCTTTGCACTTCGTCCTATGACATGCCCATTCCAGTATTATGTATACAAAGCAAATCAGCATTCTTACAGAGAATTACCTATCCGTTATGGTGAAACTTCTACTTTATTCAGAAACGAAGATTCCGGTGAGATGCACGGACTGACAAGAGTTCGCCAGTTTACTATTTCTGAGGGACACTTAATTGTAAGACCGGATCAGATGGTAGAAGAGTTTAAAGGCTGTCTTGCATTGGCAAAACATTGTCTGGAAACATTAGGTGTAGAGGAAGATGTTACTTACCATTTATCAAAATGGGATCCGGAAAATAAAGAAAAATATATTGGTGAGCCGGAAGTTTGGGAAGAAACAGAAGGACATATCAGAAATATTCTGACAGAGCTTGGTGTTCCTTTTGTAGAAGATGTAGGAGAAGCTGCTTTCTACGGACCAAAGGTAGATATCAACGCAAAGAACGTATACGGAAAAGAAGATACTATGATTACGATTCAGTGGGATGCACTTTTGGCAGAGCAGTTTGATATGTATTATATTGATGAAAATGGTGATAAGAAACGTCCTTATATTATCCACAGAACTTCTATGGGATGTTATGAAAGAACACTGGCATGGCTGATTGAAAAATATGCCGGATTATTCCCAACATGGCTGTGTCCGGAACAGGTTCGTGTACTTCCTATTTCTGAAAAATATGGAGATTATGCAAATGAAGTTCAGAAACAGTTAAAAGCAAATGGAATTCGTTCCAGCGTGGACAACCGTTCTGAAAAAATCGGTTACAAAATCAGAGAAGCACGTCTTGAAAAAGTTCCTTATATGCTGGTTGTGGGAGCGAAAGAGGAAGAAGACAAGGTAGTATCTGTAAGAAGCCGTTACTTAGGAGATGAGGGACAGAAAACATTATCTGAATTTATTGATGCAATCTGCAAGGAAATCCGTACAAAGGAAATTCGCAAAATCGAAATAGATGCTCAGGGAAACAGAATTGAAAAATAGAGTATAGAATGGCAGAAAAGGGAAATGCTATCACTGATAAATTAAAATTCAGGAGGTAGGAAGATGCCATTATTAAATTGTACTGTTAAAAACTGTTTGTATAACAAGGACGAGTATTGTGCAAAAGGCGACATTCTAGTAGATGGAAGAACAGCGAAGAAATCGGAAGGAACATCCTGTAAAAGCTTTGTGGAAAGAAGAGAAAGTGCAAGCAACAGCTGTGGATGCGGCAGTGCAACTCCTCATATTCAGGTGGAATGTAAGGCTTGCGAATGTACTTTTAACAAAGAGGAAAGATGTGACGCAGAGGAAATCACCATTGCGGGAAGAAATGCCTGCAAATGCTCCGACACAGAATGTGGAAGCTTCTCTGTGAAATAAACAGTAAAATAGCTTTAAACTGACAGCCGGTATGGAGAAAAATCTGTACCGGCTTTTTTTCGCCAACAAATACTTTGCAAATTTTGAAAAAGTATGTTATGCTAATAACGCATCAGTACGGATTTTGAAAATTTCGAGATTTTAACTCAGGTCAATTCAGACAAAATATTTCCAAATAACTAATAATTGAAGAAAAGGTATAGGTCGGAAAGGAATATAGAATGAGAGAAAAATATGAGTCCCTGTCACTTGGAGCATTAAAGGAAGTGGCAAAAGCCAGAGGCTTAAAAGGAATTTCCACATTGAAAAAAAGTGAGCTGGTAGAGCGTATGGTAGAAGAAGACCAGAAAGAGAAAAGTATGGAAAATAAAACAGTTGAAACAAAGAGCGCAGAAAACCAAACGGAAGAAGCAAAAAGCTCCAGAGCGCCGATGGAGCAGTCTGAATTAGACAGCGGTATTACGGTAAAAGGAATTTTAGAGGTATTGCCTGACGGTTACGGATTTATCCGAAGCGATAATTATCTGCCGGGAGAAAATGACGTGTATGTGTCACCGTCTCAAATTCGCCGTTTTAATTTGAAAACAGGAGATATTTTAAAAGGAAATACAAGAGTAAAAAGTCAGAATGAGAAATTTTCAGCGCTTTTATATGTTACGCATATCAACGATATCAAAGCTAATGAAATACATCGTTTGAACTTTGAAGATATGACACCGATTTTCCCAAACGAGCGTCTGCATTTGGAACGTCCGGGCGGAAGTATGGCTATGCGCATTACGGATTTGGTGAGTCCTATCGGAAAAGGACAGAGGGGAATGATTGTATCTCCTCCAAAAGCAGGTAAGACAACACTTTTAAAGGATGCGGCGAAGTCCATTTTAAAGAATAATCCGGAAATGCACCTGATTATCCTGTTAATCGATGAACGTCCGGAGGAAGTTACCGATATCAAAGAGGCAATTAAGGGCAAAAATGTAGAAATTATTTATTCTACATTTGATGAGCTTCCGGAGCACCATAAACGTGTGTCTGAGATGACCATTGAAAGGGCAAAACGTCTGGTAGAACATAAAAAAGATGTTACGATTTTCATAGACAGTATTACCAGACTGGCAAGAGCCTACAACCTCACAGTGCCGCCAAGTGGACGTACCTTGTCCGGTGGTCTTGATCCGGCAGCGCTTCACATGCCAAAGAGATTTTTCGGTGCGGCAAGAAATATGAGAGAGGGCGGAAGCCTTACTATTTTGGCAACAGCGCTTGTAGATACAGGCAGCAAGATGGATGATGTGGTATACGAAGAATTTAAAGGAACGGGCAACATGGAACTGGTTCTTGACAGAAAGCTTCAGGAAAAGAGAGTTTTTCCGGCTATTGATATTGCCAAATCAGGGACAAGGCGTGAAGACCTGCTTTTAACTGCTGAGGAACAGGAAGCAGTGGACATTATGCGTAAGGCATTAAACGGTATGAAGAGTGATGAAGCCACAGAAAATATCTTAAATATGTTCGCAAGAACAAAAGATAACGCAGAATTTGTTCAGACAATCAAAAAACAGCGAATTCTTTCATAAAGAATAGAGGATTTCGGGAATAACACTTGCAATTATTATGAGAATATGATATACTGCAAAAGCTGTTTGAATTTGAAAACGCAATAAAACAATATAAATAATAAAAATATATAAGAGGTGAATAAAATGAGAGAAGGAATCCATCCAAATTATCAGGAATGTACAGTAACATGCAACTGTGGAAATACATTTAAGACAGGTTCTACAAAGTCTGAGCTCCGCGTGGAAGTTTGCTCTAAATGTCATCCTTTCTATACAGGACAGCAGAAAGCTGCACAGGCTCGTGGACGTATTGATAAATTTAATAAGAAATACGGCATGAATAAATAAAAGGTAGGAGAGGCTGAGGTTTTAAAACTTCAGCCTCTTATTGTGTTTGGAGGAAAACATGAAATCATCAAACATTGGTGGACAGGCTGTAATGGAAGGAATTATGATGCGCCATAAAGACGTATATTCTGTTGCAGTCAGAAAGCCGGATAAAGAAATAGAGGTAAAGGTTGAAGACTATAAAAGCGTTGTAAAATGCAAGAGCCTTCAGAAGCTTCCTATTCTGCGAGGCGTTTTTAGCTTTATTGACTCTCTGGTGGTAGGAACAAAATGCCTGATGTATTCTGCCACTTTTTTTGAAGATGAGGAAGATTTGAAAAAGAGAGAGCAGCTGGAAGGGGAAGAAAAGGAAAAAGAGCTGGCAAAGAAAGAAAAGGCAGATAAGGCTTTGATGACAGGAACGGTTATTTTGTCTGTTGTGCTGTCTGTGGGATTGTTTATCGTTCTGCCGTATTTGTTGGCAAGTCTGCTTCGGAACATAGGCGTTTCCGAAACAGGGGTAACATTGGCAGAGGCAGGAGTGAGAATTGTTCTGTTTTTAGCCTATATGCTGTTGATTTCCAAAATGCAGGATATACAGAGAGTCTTTATGTATCACGGAGCAGAGCATAAATGTATTAACTGTGTGGAGAATGGTCTTCCGTTGAATGTAGAAAATGTTATGAAAAGCTCAAGATTTCATAAGAGATGCGGAACCAGCTTTTTGTTTTTTGTTATTATTATCAGTATTATTTTCTTTTTGGGATTTTTTGCAGTAGTTCCTATAAAAACTATGTGGCTTCGTGTGCTGGTTCGTATTTTACTGGTTCCGGTTATTGCAGGAGTTTCTTATGAGGTTATCCGATTGGCAGGAAACAGTGATAATTCGGTAGTGGCATTTTTCTCAAAACCGGGTATGGCACTTCAGAAGCTTACAACAAAAGAACCGACACCGGATATGGCAGAAGTAGCAATTAAGGCAGTGGAAGCGGTGTTTGACTGGAAAGCTTATCTAAAAGAGAATTTTCCAGATGTGAAGATAGACGAGGAGTGCTGATGAAGACATACAAGGATGCTTTAGAGTATGGGAAACAAAGGCTTCTGGAATGTGAAATAGAAGATGCAAATCTTGATGCATGGCTTCTTTTAGAATATGTATCAGGGATATCCAGAAGTTGGTATTTTGTACATGAGGATGAAGAAATCAGTGAGAATGATATAGAGGAATATCAAATTCTGATTGAACAGAGAGGAAAGCATATTCCGTTGCAGCAGCTTACAAAGGAAGCTTATTTCTACGGAATGAAATTTTTTGTAAATGAAAATGTATTAATTCCCAGACAGGATACGGAAGTACTGGTAGAACAGGTTTTAAGTTTGTCAAAAGAAAAAGAAAATCTAAAGCTTCTGGATATGTGTACAGGAAGCGGCTGTATTTTATTAGCATTGCTGGCGAATTTAAAGCAGGCATCAGGAACAGGTGTAGATTTATCTGAAAAAGCCCTTGAAGTAGCACAGAGAAACAGTAAAGAATTGGGAATAGAAGTTTCTTGGGTGCAGAGTGATTTGTTTGACAAAGTGTCGGGGAGTTATGATATAATCGTTTCAAATCCGCCGTATATTGAAACTTCGGTCATTGAAGGTCTGATGGATGAAGTGAAATTGTATGAACCTCGTATGGCATTGGATGGAACAGAAGACGGACTGTTTTTTTACAGGGAAATTACAATGCAGGCAGGAAAATATCTAAAAAATAATGGGATACTGGCTTTTGAAATCGGCTATAATCAGGGAAAAGCAGTATCGGAATTTATGAAAGAGAATGGATATAAGGAAGTTCAGGTTTTGCAGGATTTGGCAGGACTTGACAGAGTAGTTACAGGAAGAATTGAGAAGGAGGAACAACATGTTTGATAAATTAGAGGACATTTTAGTCCGCCTTGAAGAAATTTTAAATGAGTTAAATGAGCCTACAGTGGCAAATGATACCGCGAGATTTCAGAAGCTTATGAAAGAGCAGAGCGAGCTTCAGCCTATTGCAGATGCGTATACAGAATATAAAAACTGCAAGGAGACAGTAGAGGACAGCTTGATGATGCTGGATGAAGAGTCTGATGAAGAAATGCGTGAAATGTTAAAAGAGGAGCTTTCTGATGCGAAAAAGCGTATTGAAGAATTAGAGCAGGAATTGAAAATTCTTCTTTTACCGAAAGACCCTAATGATGACAAAAACGTTATCGTGGAAATTCGCGCAGGTGCCGGCGGTGATGAGGCTGCTTTGTTTGCGGCTGAGATTTACAGAATGTATGTAAAATACGCAGAGTCTCAGAACTGGAGAACTGAAATGTTAAGCTTAAATGAAAACGGAATTGGCGGTTTCAAGGAAGTTACATTTATGATTAACGGACAGGGAGCTTATTCCAAGCTGAAATATGAAAGTGGAGTACATCGTGTACAGCGTGTACCAGAGACAGAAAGCGGCGGACGTATTCATACTTCAACCATTACTGTTGCGATTATGCCGGAAGCAGAGGAAATTGACTTTGAACTGGACTTAAATGATTGTAAGTTTGATGTTTTCAGGGCATCCGGAAATGGTGGACAGTGTGTAAATACAACAGACTCCGCAGTGCGTCTGACACATATTCCTACAGGTATTGTAATTTCCTGTCAGGATGAGAAGTCACAGTTAAAGAATAAGGATAAAGCCTTAAAAGTACTGCGTTCCCGTCTGTATGATATGGAGCTTCAGAAACGTCATGATGCAGAAGCAGAGGCAAGAAGAAGTCAGGTAGGGACAGGCGATCGTTCTGAAAAAATCAGAACCTATAACTTCCCACAGGGACGTGTGACAGACCATAGAATTAAGCTGACACTTCATAAACTGGACAGTATTATGAACGGAGATATTCAGGAGATTATTGATAACCTGATTGCAGCAGACCAAGCGATACGCTTAAGTGGCTTAGAAAAAGATGCCTAAATCCCTTGATTTTACTGGATTTGTGGGAAAGTAAGGTATCCTGTATTTTATAAAGAATAGAGTAGAAATCGGTTTTACAGATGAAAATGTAGCCGATTTCTATTTTTTTGTCATTCAAAGACACACTAATAGCCACATAGAAACAACCCCTAAAATCTGATATTGACATCTCTGTTCCTCAGAGTTACAATGCCAGACAATCCAATGGTGTTAGCCAGCTCATTGTATTTGACTGAACCCATTGGAAACTGTTATACTATATCAAAGATTATTTAAAGAAGGAAGTGTTGTTATGTGTGATGTAAAGAAATATGAAAAATTACAACCAGAAGATACATTACAACTTGTACTAGAGGCTGAAACAGAAGAACAAAAGGAGTTCTATGAAATGGTCGGAGATTTCTTACTTCAGAAAAAACAGAGAGAAGTAATTGAAAGGAAACTGTTTTGATAAAGAGATACATTATACTAGCCGGTGTCAACGGTGCAGGTAAATCAACCCTTTATGAGACACTGATTGTAAATTTTACAACTGTAATATTGTAAGTCCAAGTGCTCAATATTCAGAAATCAAAAATGCGGAATTTAAAAAATGCAAATTGATTAAATGAATTTTATGATAAGATGAATGATATAATAATAAATTTGTAGTTTATTATACGGGGAGAATAAGAGATGGCATCAATATTAGTTTTAGAAGACGAAGACAGCGTAAACAGAGGAATTGAATTTTCCCTGTCCAGAGAAGGATATGAGGTTTCCAGCGCAAAGTGCATACAGGAGGGTTGGGAATTATTTTTGGCACATCCTTTTGAAATGATTATCTGTGACATTAATTTACCGGACGGAAACGGACTGGATTTTATCAGAAAAGTGCGTGAAAAAAGCAACGTATATATCATTTGTCTCACTGCCTTAGACCAAGAATTTGATCAGGTTATGGGATATGAAGCGGGAGCGGATGACTATGTGACAAAGCCGTTTAGTTTGTCTGTATTATTGTTGAAAGTGAATGTGTTTTTCAAAAGAACAGAAAAGAAGCGGGCAGAGCTTCTGGAGTCTGGAGAATGGAGCTTTTCCATTGATGAAATGACGGCAAAGAGACGGGACAGTGAGGAAAATATAGAATTTACAAAGAATGAGTGGAAAATGCTGAAATTGTTTTTAGATAATCCAAAGCAGATTTTATCAAAAAACCAGATTTTACAAGGTATTTTTGATTTAGACGGAGAGTTTGTAGACGAAAATACTGTGGCAGTAAATATCCGCAGACTCAGAGAAAAAATAGAAGAAAATCCGGGCAAGCCGGAATATATTCGCAATGTAAGAGGACTTGGCTATATATGGAACAAGGAATGTATCAAGAGATAGAAAATCAAAGAAACGACAGGATAAGGATTTTGCGAAAGCTGCTATTGGGGGGACTGCTCTTTTTACTGGGGTGGTCGGCAATTACCGGAATGGAGTATCATTCCTATAAAGAAAAACTGGCGTTGGCGGCTCAAATGACGAGAGAAGAAACAGGCGGACAAACGCCTTTTGAAATTTTAAAAGGTGAGCCTGTTGATATAAATGTAAAAGAATTTCAGAAGCAATACGGCTATGAAAGACTGGAAAGCAATATTTATGGTAAAGAGTATCAGCAGAAAAGAATTTTCACAGGAATAATTTTGTCTCTGTGCTATCTTGTATATGCAGGAGCCATTTTGCATGAGTATAAGTGCTCAAAGAGAGAAATGCAGGAAAGACAATGGAAAATAGCAGAGGCAGTGGAAGATATTGATAAGGGGAAAGGGATTTTAAATTTAGAAATCAGCAATCCTGCTTATGAAGCTTTGGAGCGTTTGGACAGTCACACTCAGAATGTGCTGCGAAAAGCCCAAGATGAAAAAGAGAAGACAAAGGAAATGGTAACGGATATTTCCCATCAGTTAAAAACACCCATTGCTGCTTTAAAATCCTGTTTTGAGGTGCTGGAAAGCGAAACGCTCACCCAGAAGGAACGCAGAGAATTTGAAAAGCGTATGGAAAAGCAGCTTCAAAATCTGGAACAACTGTCTGCGGTACTGGTTAATATTTCCAGAATGGAAGCGGGATTGATTGATATTTCCCTGAAAAACGGAAAGATTTTCGAAACTATTTTAGCAGCCGTAAATGGGATATGGGAAAAAGCAGATGCAAAAGCAATAGAAATTGAGATGGATATTTGTGAGGAAATAGAAAATCTGGAAATCATGCACGACAGCAAGTGGTTGAAGGAAGCAATTTTAAATATTTTGGAAAATGCAGTAAAATACAGTGAGCCGAATACAAATATTGTAATTATGGTTAAGAAATGGGTGAATTTCCTCAGAATAGAGATTGCAGATGAGGGCGTGGGTATTCCGAAAAAGGAATATCATAAAATTTTTCAGCGATTTTACAGAGGTGAAAATGAATACGTGCAAAAGGAAGAAGGCAGCGGCGTAGGACTTTACCTTACCAGAAAAATTGTGGACGCACACAAGGGAATGGTTTTTGTGGAAAGAAAAGAGAAAAAACAGCGGGGAAGTGTATTTGTGATACAGCTTCCGTATGAAAGTCTTACGAAAATGTAAGACTTTTTTCTATGAATTGAAAGAATGATGAAAGAGTCGTATTTTATACTTTCAGCATCATCAAAAAGAAAGGGCGATAGAGTATGGATACAATTTTGAAAACAAAAAATTTATGTAAATATTATGGAAACGGTGAAAATGAAGTAAAAGCATTGCAGGATGTAAATATTGAAATAGAGCGTGGAGAATTTGTTGCAGTTGTAGGAAAATCCGGTTCAGGAAAAAGTACGCTGTTGCACATGCTGGGCGGCTTAGACCATCCCACAGACGGAAAGGTATACATTGGAAAGAAAAATATTTTTTCTTACAAAGAAGATGAGCTTGCAGTTTTTCGAAGGAGAAAAATCGGATTTATTTTTCAGTCTTTCAATTTAATCTCCTCTTTGAATGTATGGGAGAATATTATTTTTCCGATTTCCTTAGATGGAAAGAAAATCGACGAAGCATTTTTAAAAGATATTATACAGACATTAGGATTAGAAAAGAAATTACATAATTTGCCAAATACCTTATCCGGCGGGCAGCAGCAGAGAGTTGCCATTGCAAGAGCCATTGCATCAAAGCCGGAAATCCTTTTGGCTGATGAGCCTACGGGAAATTTGGACTCCAAGACAAGTGCGGAGGTTATGGGAATGTTGAAAATGTCTGTGGAAAAATACGGACAGACCTTAGTAATGATTACTCATGATGAAGATATTGCTCAGATTGCAGACCGCATTTTAGTAATTGAGGACGGAAAGGTGGCTGAATTTTCATGAAAATGCTCACAAGATTAGCTTTGAATAATAATAAAAAGAATAAGGCAAGAAGTATTTTGATTATGCTGGTTATCTTTTTAAGTACCACATTGCTGTCAAGTATTGCTCTTATCTGCTATGGCAGTCTGAAATATCAAAAGGACAATGTGAAGGAATTATACGGAACTTTCTACGGAGCTTATAAAGGCGTATCGGAAGAACAGATTGCAGAAATGCGGAAAAGAAGCGAATTTACGGAAATCGGAAAATCTGCCGTATGCGGTGAAGTGGAAAGTGAAGCCACAGTCTCTTTGCAGTGGATGAGCGAAGAAGTAGGGATGATGACAAATCTGAAAGAACAGTTGGAAGAAGGAAGTTTTCCAAAAGCACAAAATGAGATTGCCGGTGAAAGACGTTTTTTTCAAAAATTGGGATATGAAAATGTAAAAATCGGAGATGAGATTAAGCTTTCTTATCGAAGAAGTAATCAGGAAAAATATCAGGAAACAACTTTTGTTGTCAGCGGTATCATCAGAAGTATTTCAGAAGAACTGGAAAATCAAGCATACGTAGGGTATGTTTCCGAAGATTTTTATACGACACATTTTTCTGAAAATGCAAGACGCTATATGGCATATTTTTCTTTGTCAGAGGATTTGGGACTGAATTCGGAAACTGCCGAAATAGAGGCAAAAGAGTTAGCCGAAAAATGTGGCATTGATGCGGAAAATGTAGCAATGAATAAAACCTATTTATTCTTTGTACTGTCTCCGGATATGGAAAGTATTATGGGATTTATTTTGATTGCTATTGTGGTTGTAATTTTCTCTGTGCTGGTTATTTACAACATTTTTCAGGTAGGAATTGTGGAGAAAATACAGGAGTACGGCAAAATAAAAGCCTTAGGCGCTACAAGAGGGCAGATGAAAGCTTTAGTATTCCGTGAAGGTATGATGCTTTCTGTTATTCCTACACCGCTGGGTATTCTGGCAGGAATTGGTATCAGTTGCCTGTTTATGAACTATTGGATAAGCAATATGGCGCCTTTTGGAGCAGAAACAAAAATAAGTGCAGCATATATTTCCGTGCCTTTGCTTCTTCTGTGTGTGCTGGCGGTATTGGCAACGGTATGGATTGCCTTGAAAAAACCGATGAGCACAGTGAAAAAGGTATCTCCTGTGGAAGCATTTCGCTATCAGGGAGAGGGAAAGAGAAAAAAGGGTATTTGTAAAGGATATGCTGTGATGAGCCCTAATCGTATGATGATGGCAAATCTGGCAATGAACAAAAAACGTACTGTGGGAACGATGTTTACCATGGGTTTATCCTGTGTGCTGTTTGTGGTAGCGGTTAATTATACCAGAAACGTGGATATTGAGTATGCTGCAAGGCAGGATTTGCCCTTTGGACAGTTTCAGATTGATTTATCTTATTCCACCACGGATACAGCTTATCCTGAGAATAATTTAGACTCTGTTTTAAAAGAAAATCCGTTAGATGCACAGCTTGTAAAGGATTTAAAATCCATTGAAGGCGTCACAGAAGTAAAAATCGGAAAGCAATTATACGCTCATGATGAGAAGGGAGAACTTCACTCCATCGCTGTTTTAGACCGCAAGCTTTTTGAAAAGGAGAGCAAAGGTGCAGGCGTATTGGGGACAGTAGATTATGAAAAGGCATCAAAAGACAATGCAATTTTCAACGGCTGGTCTCACTTTATTGCAGATACCGGATATGAAATCGGAGATACCGTTTCCTTTCAGTTAGGCGGAATGCAGGGAGAAATCCCTTATCAAGGTGAATTGCAGGGAGCTTTTGGCTCAATCAACGGTGATTGGGCAATTACAGAAGATACTTATAAAAATCTGGGATTTGCCGATGCAGAGGAAAATATCGGAACAATCTGGGTAGATTGCAAAAAATCAGAGAGTAAAAATGTAGAAGCCGCCATAAAAGAGCTTTTGGAAAACAAAGACCATTATGAATTAAGCAGCTTTGAAGGGGAAGTGGAGTCTCTCGACTCAATGATGGCAATAATGAAAATCATGGGTTACAGCTTCCTGCTGTTAATCGGAATGATTACTTTTATGAATATGGCAAATACCATGATTTTAAATGTTATTACAAGAAAGAGAGAGCTGGGTGTATTACAGGCAGTGGGAATGACAAATCAGCAGTTAAACAAGATGCTGAGAAATGAAGGTCTGCTGTTTACACTGGGAAGCATAGTGATTTCTCTGGTTGTGGGAATTCCTGCGGGATACGGACTTTTCCTGTATGGTAAGAAAGCAGGATTAACAGGATTTGACGTTTATCACTTCCCGGGTGTGGAAATTTTAGTCATGATTTTTGTCTTGGCAGTTCTTCAGATTGGATTATCCTTTATGCTCAGCAGAAACGTGAAAAAGGAGTCACTGATTGACAGAATTCGATATTAAATTACTCTGGAATTTTGCAGAAGTACGGAAGTCAGAAGGTGTACAGTGTTTATAGTGCTTAAATTGACGTACAAAATAACTGATGTTTTCGTATCCATTATTGAGTGCAACTTCCGTAATAGGTGCAGTAGTTTTTAGAAGCTGAGCAGCAGCTTGATTAATACGATATTCATTTAAGTAGGCAAATGGTGTTTTGCCTACTTTTTCTTTGAAAAATTTGCAGAAATAATTTTTATTCAGAGGAATACATTCTGCAAGAGCTTCCAGTGTTACAGGCTCCATATAATGCTTTTCTATATAGGAAAACACAGATTTTAAAGAATGATTTTCAAAATCTTTTTCAGCTTCATGCTTTTGGGCAGAAGAAAAGGCGTGTTCCTGAAATAGAATTTCCAATATCTGCAAGAGTATAATTTTTATGGAAAGTGCAGTATTGGCAGAGGTGTCTTCTAAATAAAGCCTGGCCGCTTTTGATATCAAAGAACCAATTTGCAGGCTGATTTCCAAAGAGAGAGAACTTCCTTCCGGAAACAGCAGTTTTTTTGACAGTAAAGGAGTAAGAAGCTCATTTTGACAAATATCATATTGAGAAAAACTTAAAAAGGACATGGGAAATAAAAGAGCATAATGGTGGGAAACTTCACTATGACCGAAAATTCCATGAACCATACCGGGATTGATAAAATATACATTTCCCTCTGTTAAAAGCTGAGAGTTGGTTTCTGTGCGAAGCATCAGGCTTCCTTTGGTGATATATATAAATTCTGTTTCTTCATGCCAGTGGTAAGGGGCGAAATATTGTCCGCAAAAATCTTCTTGAGACAGAGCCTGGAAAGGAAAGTAAGGTGTTCCGTGTGGATTTTCTTCCTGAATGTTAATTTTATACATAATAATTTCGCTCTTTCTTGTAATTACATAAATAAAAGTGAATATAGTACAAATAAAGAGTAACATATTGCAAGAATTTAAGAAAGAGTTTTTTTATACTGAAAGTAACGAAAAAGAACTGTGAGGTACATATTATGAATAAAACATGGTGGAAAAATAGTGTAATTTATCAAATTTATCCAAGGAGTTTTGCAGATAGCAATGGAGACGGAATTGGAGATATTAAGGGAATTACTCAACATCTCGATTATTTAAAGGAACTGGGCGTAGATGTTATCTGGCTGTCTCCTGTTTATCAGTCTCCTAATGATGATAATGGATATGATATTTCCGATTATCAGGCAATTATGGAAGATTTTGGAACAATGGAAGATTTTGATAAAATGCTTTCAGAGATGCATAAAAGAGGAATAAAGCTGGTTATGGATTTGGTAGTGAACCATACTTCTGATGAACATCCGTGGTTTGTAGAAAGCAGAAAGTCAAAGGATAATCCTTATCGTGATTACTACATCTGGAAAGAAGGAAAAAACGGGAAAGAGCCAAATAACTGGGGTGCATGTTTTGGCGGTTCTGCATGGGAATATGATAAGGAAACAGAAATGTACTATTTACATTGCTTTTCTAAGAAACAGCCTGATTTAAACTGGGAAAATGAAAAAGTCAGAAAAGAAGTTTTTGATATGATGACATGGTGGTGTGAGAAAGGTGTAGATGGATTTCGTATGGACGTTATCAGTATGATTTCTAAGGCTCCTGCCTATCCTGACGGAGTTTCTCATAATGGCTTATATGGTGATTTTGGCCCTTTTGTCTGCAATGGTCCTCATGTTCATGAGTATTTACAGGAAATGAACCAAAAAGTGCTTTCTAAGTATGATTTGATTACGGTTGGTGAAGCGTCTGGCGTTACTGTAGAAGAAGCAAAAAAATATGCTAATTTAGACGGAACTGAGCTAAACATGGTATTCCAGTTTGAACATACAGACATTACATCTGGAAAGAATGGAAAATGGACAGACGAGAGATTTAAACTCAGAGATTTGAGAAAAATATTGAATAAATGGCAGACAGAGTTGGAGGGAAAAGCATGGAACAGTCTTTATTGGGATAACCACGACCAGCCAAGAGCTGTGTCTCGCTTTGGAAATGACGGGCCAATGTATCGTGAACTTTCAGCTAAAATGTTGGCAACCTGTCTTCATTTGATGAAAGGAACACCTTATATTTATCAGGGTGAAGAAATTGGTATGACAAATGCTTATTTTAATAAACTGGAAGATTACCGTGACATCGAAAGTATTCATGCTTTTGAAGAGATGACAGAAAATGGTCTTCTTACAGAGGAAGAAATGATGAGCGCTTTAAAGGCAGTCAGCCGTGATAATGCCAGAACTCCTATGCAGTGGGACGATAGTGAAAATGCAGGATTTACCATAGGCACCCCATGGATTAAAGTAAATCCTAATTATTTACAGATTAATGCAAAGGCGGCTTTGGAAGATAAAGACAGCGTGTTCTATTATTATCAGAAATTAATACAGATGCGTAAGGAATATGAAATTATTGTGGACGGTATTTTTGAAGGCCTTCTGGAAGACGATGAAAATATTTATGCATACCGGAGAAAACTGGGAAATCAGACTTTAATTGTAGCTTGTAATTTCAGCGATAAAAAAGTACCGTGTACTTTGTTTGAGGGAGCAGCAGGCGGTAAAGAAATGATTGCCAATTACAAAAATCATGAGACAGGAATATTGAAACCTTACGAAGCAAGAGTTGTACTGATAGAAAATTAAAAAATAACTTCTGCATGAGAGAAATGAGGTTGTCGCATTAAATATTTTGGAATAATGTTTAAAGCGACAGCCTTGTTGTTTTTTGGGGGGATTTTATTTTCACTCTTTACTGCCAAACTAACATTTTTGCAACATTAGCCGTTAGGGCTGTGCAAACGGAGGAGAAAAGTGTAAGATAAAACCGGGTGATGAATATGAAAATCTTAATAGTAGAAGATGATTTTGTATTGGCAGAGGAAATTTTGCGCCTCTGCCAACGATGGGGCTTTGAGGGGGAGTATCTGGAAGATTTTACAGAGGTAGATAAGCAGTGTGAAAACAGTCATTGCGATTTGGTTCTTATGGATATCAATTTACCTTTTTATGACGGATTTTACTGGTGTCAGAAGATTAGAAGCATATCAAAAGTTCCTATTTTGTTTTTATCCAGCCGAGACCAGAACTCTGATAAGGTCATGGCAATGGTTTCCGGCGGAGATGATTATGTGGAAAAGCCTTTTGATGCAGAGCTTTTGCTGGTGAAGATACGTTCTCTTTTAAGAAGAAGCTATGAGTATGTCCAAAGTGACAGAGAATATCTGGAGTCCGAACTTATTTATGACCGTGGACAGGGGATTTTACTCTATCAAAATGAGCCCATAGAAATGACAAAATCCGAAAACAGAATTATGAGTATTTTAGCAGATTATAAAGGTCAGGTAGTAGACAGAGAAACATTGATGCAGGAATTGTGGAATACAGATGAATATGTGACAGATGCCTCTTTGACGGTGTTAATATCCAGACTGCGAAGCAAAATTTGTGCTGCGACAGAGGGGATTTCCTGTATTCATACCAGAAAAGGGAAAGGGTATTATTTGGAATGAAGAAATATTTAAAAGACCGATTGACGGCATTTCTTATAGGAGTCGGATTTGTTGTTTTTCTAAATGTATACCTGACACAGCTCTGTGCCACAGCCCTTTACGGACAGGACGTTTTGTATTTGGATGTGCTGCTTGCAGCCTTTGGTACAATTCTTTTGATTGGGGATTACAGCCAATGGAAAAAGAAGAAAAGGCAGGAGGAGGAACAGAAGGAGCTTCTTGCATATACGGATAAAGAGCTTTTGGAATGTAAAGAAAAGCTGGAAAATCTGTCCGATTATATTACCAAATGGACCCATGAAATAAAGCTTCCCCTTGCTGCTTTGCGCCTTATGAACGGAAGAAATCAGGATACTTCTCTGAAAAAAGAAATGCAGGACTGCATTGTACGCATGGAAAATTTACTTCATACCGTGCTTATGGGAAGCAAGCTGCAAAGACCTGAAAACGATGTATGTATGGAGCGGATTTCTCTGGAAGAAGCAGTAAAAGAAGCAGTGAAAAATCAATCTTATTTTCTTATCCAGTATGGTTTTGAAATGATTTTAGAGATAAAAGATGTATGGGTATACAGTGATAAAAGGTGGCTGGTTTACCTTTTGGACCAACTGGTAGCCAATGCCATAAAGTACAGAACCGATAATCCAAAGCTTGTATTTTCCTGTGAAAAGCAGGGAGAAAATCAGGTGTATTTAAGGGTAGAGGATAACGGAATTGGAATTTCAAAGGAGGATTTACCGTACATTTTTGATAAAGGATATGTGGGAAAAAATTTGAGAAAAGGGGATTATCATTCAACGGGAATGGGACTTTATTTTGCAGGAAAAATAGGAAAAATGCTGAACCTTTCTTTAAAAGCAGCACCGACACAAGAAAGAGGAAGCTGTTTTGAATTGGGATTTTGCGATATGGCAGAACATTTTATGATGTAGCCGTGTGTTACAGAAATGTTAGATTGGAAAGAAAACTGTTGGATAAATGAAAGGATTTTTTGAAACCTCTTTGCTAAAATAAAGATACAGATTAGGAGGTAAGTATCATGAAAAAAGTTTTAGAAGTCAGAAATCTTTCCAAGAATTACGGAAAAAAAGGATATGAAACTGCTGTGCTGAAAGACATCAGCATGGACATTTACGAGGGTGATTTTATTGCCATTATGGGACCAAGTGGGGCAGGAAAAACTACATTTTTAAATATGTTGTCTACCTTAGATAAGCCTTCATCAGGGAAAATTCTTTTAGAAGGGCAGGATATTACGGCTTTAAGCAACAAGGAGCTTTCTTTAGTAAGACGAGATAAAATCGGATTTATTTTTCAGGAATATAATCTGCTGGATAATATGACAGTGCAGGATAACATTGCCCTTCCGCTCTCTTTAAACGGAGCGCCGCAAAGAGAAATTATCAGAAAAGTGCAGGCAAGAGCCGTGGATTTTGGACTGGAGTCTCATTTGAGAAAGTACCCTTATCAGCTTTCCGGAGGACAAAAGCAAAGAGCTGCCAGCGCCAGAGCGTTGATTACAAAACCACGTATTTTGTTTGCAGATGAACCTACGGGAGCGCTGGACAGCAAGTCCGGAAAGGATTTATTAGGGTGTCTGAAAAATGCCAATGAGCAGGAAAATGCCACGATTTTAATGGTAACTCATGACGGTTATACGGCAAGCTATGCAAAGGAGGTATACTTTTTAAAAGACGGAAAAATTCACAGCCGCCTGACGCAAAAAGACAGCAGAAAAGCATTTTTTGAGGAAATTATGACGATGCTGGCAGTTATGGGAGGTGAGGGAGAATGAAGCTCTTATCTCTGTCCTTTTCCAACTTTAAACGTAGTGTCAGGGAGTACGGAATGTTAATTCTTTCCCTTACTTTTTCAATTTTTGTATTTTTTAATTTCCAAAGTGTTATTTATTCTGAGTCTATGGATGTTCTGGAAAATTATAATAAAGAGTATATTGACATTATTGTTCAGGCTGCATCCGTAGTATTCGGTGTATTTTTATTTTTCTTTATCTGGTATGCTTCCAATGTCTTTCTGAACCAAAGAAAAAAGGAAATCGGAATTTACATTTTTATGGGGTTGGATAATGTAAGAATAGGAAAAATGTATATGCTGGAGTCGGTATTTATCGGATTGTTCTCACTGCTTGCAGGGATTGGAACAGGCGTCTTGTTTTCCAAGCTGTTTCAAATGCTTCTTTTAAAGCTGTCTGACATCAGCGTAGACATTAAGTTCTCTTTTTCATGGGAAGCGATACTGATTACAGCGGGAATGTTTCTTGTTATTTATGGTCTGATGACCTTAAAAAGCTACCATACTTTAAAGACCAGCAGTGTCTTAAATTTGCTTTCCGGTGCAAAACAGCAGGAAATGCAAAAAGAAAAGTGGATAATTACATTTCTGAAAATCGCAGGCGGTGTGGGTATTCTGCTATTTGGATATTATCTGGCGTGGGACACAGGAGATATCAATTCTTTAGGAAATGCTTTAGGGGCTGTTGTTCTGGTAATTGTAGGGGTTTACCTTTTGTTTTCCGGACTTATTCCTGCCATACTTCGTAAGCTCTCAGGAAATAAATATTATTTGTATAAGAAAGAGCGTACTTTATGGGTAAACAATCTGGCGTTTCGTATGAAAAAGAATTACAGAACGTATGCAATGGTAACGGTACTGATGATTTGTTCTGTGACTGTTATGGCGATTTCTATTGCTATGAAACAGCGTTATGAAAAGATTACACACTTTGACCAGACTTATACCTATCAGGTGCTAAGCAGCGAAGAAAAGAACGGGGAAGAAATTGCCAAAGGAATTGAGCAGGAAAATAAAGTGAAATTCTGGAATGAAATGCAGGTGGTTATGGTAGAGCCTTCTGTGGTGCACAGCAAATATACTTATACAGCTTACGGATTGGTTTCTTTTTCAGATGTGAAACAAGCGGCGAAAAAAGCCGGACTTCCTTTTGACTATAAAGAATTGAAGGACAAGCAGGCAATCGAGCTTTCCCATGAGGTTCTTATGGATTTATCCGGAGATGCAGATGAGAATTATAAGCAAAAAATCGGAAGTGAAACATATGACGTAATAAAAGCAGATAATACGCCTTATTTCGGAGCGCTGCAAAACGATACGAAGATTTTTATTCTCAGTGATAAAACCTTTGAAAGCCTGAAAAATTTAGGAAGTATTACATATTTTTACAATTATAGAATTGAAAATATGAAAAATATGGAGGCGTCCAGAGCATACCTGAATACACTGGCACAAAGCAGTGAAGACGGACAGGCATTTACAGGCGTAAATTATACGCAAATAGACGGAAGGCAGGACAGTTGGATAAGAGTCATGTATTCCCTTTGTATCTTTATGTTTGTAACCCTTGTATTGGCAGCAGGAAGTATTATCTTTTTGAAAATCGGCAATGAAGTATATGAGGATAAAGAGCGATACAAAACTTTGGAGAAAATGGGAATTCAAAAGAAAAGCCTGAGAAAATCTGTACGAAATGAAATCTGTTTTACTTACTATTGTCCCTTTGTTCTTATGATGATTACCTCCTATTTTTCTGTAAAAGCGCTGGGAAATGTTATGAGAGAGGATTTGTTCATGGTGAACATCTGGAGCATGGGAATTATTCTTTTGGTATTTACAGTGATTTGTGCAATATCTGTTTATACGGCAAAGAAAAAGTTGTCCTTAATTTCATAAAAAATGAGAAAATTGTTGACAAATAAATTACAATATGATATAAGTTACCCATGACTAACTAAAAGGTTGTCGCATTAAGTGCATAATTTAAATGCTGTTTAATACGACAGCCTCTTTTTCTGAAACAAAGTAAGTCTAAACTAACTAATGATATGCGGAGGAAATCATGGGAAAGACAAAACGTGGATTGTGGATAGGAATTGCATTTTTAATGATGGGGGCAGGAGCTGTGGGTGTTGTTTTGCCGATTTTACCAACAGTTCCCTTTTTAATGGCAGCTTTGTACTGTTTTGCAAGAGGCTGGCACAAACTGGAAAACTGGTTTCGACAGACTTCTCTTTATCAAAAGCATTTAGAACCCTTTATGGATAAAAAAGAGATGACAAGAAAAGCCAAGCTTACCGTCATGCTTTCTATGACGATTTTCATGGGAATTGGCTTTGTCATGATGGAGCAGGTACCTGTTGGAAGAATAATTTTGGCGGCGGTATGGCTGTTTCATATTCTTTATTTTACTTTGGGAATAAAGACGGTGAAGAAAACCTGTGTAGCAGGGGAAAACTTTAATTAGAGAAAAGAGGAGAGAAGATGATTAAAAAAAGACTAATCGGACTTCTAAAAGAGTCAAAGAAATATATTGTTCAAAATGTACTTTGGCAATGGTTGGGATTATTGGCACAGATAGTGGCGATTTTAGCCATAGGACAGCTTTTGAATACTGCCATATTTGGTAGTATAACCGGCAGACAGCTTTTTCTGACAGGAATGATATGCGTAAGTGTCATTCTCCTTAGAATGATAAGCGACAAGAAAGCAGCAGAGGCTTCGTTTCTGGCGAGCTCTGACGTAAAAAGGATTTTGCGTGAAAAGATATATGAAAAACTGGTACGCCTCGGCTCATCTTATAAAGAACAGATTTCTACTTCTGAGGTGGTACAGCTTTCTGTGGAAGGTGTGGAACAGTTAGAAACGTATTTTGGAAGATATTTACCACAGTTTTTTTACAGTTTGTTAGCGCCTGTTACACTGTTTGCGGTGCTCTCCTTTATCAGTTGGAAAGCAAGTCTGGTGCTTCTCGTTTGTGTGCCTCTTATTCCTCTTTCTATTGTGGCGGTACAGAAATTTGCCAAAAGACTTTTGAAAAAATATTGGGGCAGTTATACGGAATTAGGCGACAGCTTTCTGGAAAATTTACAGGGGCTTACAACACTGAAAATTTATCAGTCTGACGAAAGAAAAGCACAGGAAATGGATGAAGAAGCAGAAAAGTTCAGAAGCATTACCATGAAAGTGCTGACCATGCAGTTGAACTCCATCAGCGTTATGGATTTAGTGGCTTACGGAGGCGCTGCTGTGGGAATGATTGTTGTGGTAAGGGAATACATAGCCGGAAATTTGGGTTTTGCAGGAGCTTTTGCTATTTTACTGTTGGCAGCGGAGTTTTTTATTCCTCTGCGTTTGCTGGGCTCTTTCTTTCACATTGCTATGAATGGGATGGCAGCCAGTGATAAAATTTTCCGATTGTTGGATATGCCGGAAAGAGAGCAGGGGGCAGAAGAGCTTTCGGGAGAGAACTTAGATATTACTTTTGAACAGGTGAGCTTTTCTTATGAAAAGGAACGTCCGATTTTAAAAGATGTGAGCTTTCATATTTCAAAAGGACAATTTGTTTCTTTGGTAGGAGAGTCCGGGTGTGGAAAAAGCACGGTTGCATCTCTGATTTTAGGAAGAAACAGGCAGTATCAAGGAAGAATTCTGCTGGGAGGCACGGATTTAAAGAAGATAAAAGAAAAAAGCTTAATGGAGCATGTTACTTTAGTAAGACACAACAGTTATTTGTTTAAAGGCACAGTAGAGGAAAATCTCCTTATGGGAAATCCCAATGCCACACAGGAAGAAATGACAGAAGCATTAAAAAAAGTAAATTTATGGGAGTTTTTGAAGGGACAGGAAGGTCTTTCTACAAAGCTGGCGGAAAAAGGAAGCAATTTCTCAGGTGGGCAGTGTCAGAGACTTTGCATTGCCAGAGCGTTGCTTCACGACACAGAAATTTATATTTTTGATGAAGCGGCATCTAATATTGATATGGAAAGTGAAGAAATTATTATGGATGTTATTCGACAATTAGCAGAAACAAAAACAGTGCTTTTGATTTCTCACAGGCTGGCAAATGTAAAGAAATCCCATTGCATCTATGTTTTGAAAGAGGGAAAAATTGTAGAAAAGGGAACACACAAAGAATTACTGGAACAGCAGGGAGTATATAAAGAAATGTATATGACACAGAAAAATCTGGAAAATTATGGATTAGAACAGGAGGCATCAGCATGAAAAGAAGAAGCGGAATAAAAGTCATGGGACAGCTTATTGGGCTTGTCGTGCCACTTTTACATGTTATGCTGGCGGCGATTTTCTTAGGTGTGGCAGGCTTTTTATGTGCTATTTTTCTCACGATTTTAGCGGGAACAGCTTTGATGTATTTTGATATGCCAGTGATTGTAAACATTCATATTAAGATTTTAATTGCATTTGCGGTTTTAAGGGGGATTCTTCATTATGCAGAGCAGGCATGCAACCATTATATTGCTTTTAAATTATTGGCAATTATCCGTCATAAGGTGTTTGCCGCTCTTAGGAAGCTGTGTCCGGCAAAATTAGAAGGCAAGGACAAAGGAAATCTGATTTCGATTATTACCAATGATATTGAGCTTTTAGAAGTTTTTTATGCACATACTATTTCTCCTATTGCCATTGCATTTTTCACTTCTCTTATTATGGTGGTTTTTATCGGAAGGTATCATATTTATGCAGGCATTTGGGCGCTTGTTTCCTATCTTTTGGTAGGTGTGGGCGTACCGCTGTGGAATGGAAGGAAAAGCGCTTCTACCGGAATGGAATTTCGCTCCGGCATCGGAGAATTAAACAGTTATGTATTAAATTCCCTCAGAGGCTTGGAAGAAACCATACAGTATGGGCAGGAAGAAAGCAGAAAACAGGAAATGTCTGAAAAATCACTGGAACTGCTGAAAAAACAAAAAGAGTTAAACCGTATGGAAGGAAATACAAGAGCGCTTACTAATCTTCTGATTTTACTCAGCTCCTTTGGAATGTTATTTTTTACTTTATTCCTTTATAAAAATCAGCAGATGAGCATAGACGCAGTAGTTCTTTGCACAATTTCCATGATGGGTTCTTTCGGACCGGTTGTGGCGCTTTCTAACCTTTCCAATAACTTAAATCAGACGCTGGCAAGCGGAGAACGTGTATTGTCTATTTTGGAAGAAGCGCCGAAGGTGGAAGAAGTTTTCGGACAGAAAGAAGTAAGCTTTGAAAATGCGTCTTGTGAGCAGGTAACATTTTCTTACGAAGATGAGGTGATTTTAAAAGATTACAGCATTTCTTTGCCAAAAGGAAAAATTATCGGTATTCACGGAAAAAGCGGTTCAGGAAAATCTACACTCTTAAAATTGTTTATGCGCTTTTGGGATGCAGATAAAGGGGCAGTAAATATTTCGGGAACGAATGTAAAGGACATCAATACAAAAAATCTTCGTGATATGGAAGCCTACGTAACACAGGAAACTTATTTGTTTCATGATACCATAGCAAATAATATTAAGATTGCAAAACCGGAGGCATCTCAGGAGGAAATTATAGAGGCGGCGAAAAAAGCATCCCTTCATAGTTTTATCGAAAAGCTTCCAAAAGGCTACGATACACAGGTGGGAGAATTGGGAGACACCCTTTCCGGCGGAGAGCGCCAGCGAATTGGAATTGCCAGAGCATTTCTTCATCAAGCTCCGCTTCTTATGCTGGACGAGCCGACCAGTAATTTAGACTCTTTAAATGAGGGCATGATATTGAAAGCATTGAAAGAAGAATGTAGAGAAAAAACAGTGGTGCTGGTATCTCATAGACAGTCTACTATGAAGATTGCAGATAAAGTGTATGAGATGGAAAACGGAAGAATTTCTTAAAAGAGTAAAAAGCTATCGCATTATGTGATAATCAGAAAATCTATACATTTTTAGCGAATTTGTCGAGCACGCTTTGAGATTACAAGCTCAAAATGAGCGCAGACTGAGCATAAAATGAATAGATTTTCTTGATATACACTGAAATCGACAGCTTTTACAAGGTCTTATAAACCTCCGCCAGCATATCAACCAGAAAATCCTGAGAAAAACGGCTGGTATCGACACATAGCTGGTAATTATCCAGATTATTCCATTTCTGGTCGGTGAAAAATTCGTAATAAGATTTACGTGTTTTGTCCATCTTCTTTACAAGGGCACGGGCGCTTTTTTCTTCTCTGCCTAAGCGTTCCATAACTGCTTTTACACGGTACTCATAAGGGGCATACACGAAAAGACTTAGACAATCATCACCCAGTATATAATTGGCACAGCGTCCTACAATGATACAGTCTTCTGTTTTTCCGAGACGTTCAATAATTTTGGACTCCGTTTCAAAAAGAACATCATTCATAGGATGAAAATGATACTGTGGCTGCATCTGCATCTGTTCGTTGATTGGAAGTCTCCATTGGTTGGCTTTCTTTTCGTCTACCTTTAATAATTCCTCGTAAGGAATGTCGTTTTCCTTACTGGCAAGGCGGATAAGCTCATGGTCATAGAAGTGTATTCCCAGCTTGTTTGCCAGTGCTTTTCCTAAAAGACGTCCGCCGCTTCCATACATACGATTGATAGTAATAATACGATGACTCATACGAAACCCTCCTTTTAACGTTCACTTTATATAGTAAATTATAACACTAATAGTCCGAAAATTCCAGAAAAATTAAGTAAATGTGTGAAATATATTTAGGGGGATAAAGGCATAAACTGCCTTTTTCGGCAAAAAATCGTCTTTCTAAAGGCTAGAAGGTTGCTTTTTTTAGGGTTTTATATTATATTAAGTTAGGTAATGTCATTTTGGAGATGGCAGTATAAAGGAGAATAGAATATGGAGAATACAAATAGCAAAAAAAAGATGAGCTCGGCAAAGCAAAAGAAAAAGCGGGTTCGAAAAGCTTTTCGTATAGCCGGTGAGATTCTGGTTGGAATTCAAATTCTTGCGACTCTTGTTTTTATTGGCTTCACATGGAGATTGGGAATGATTCCTGCCAAGTATGTAGTGGGGTTTGCGGCATTACTTTTTGTTTTTGCGGCGTTGCTTTTTACTATGCAGGTGGTGACCAGAGGAAAAGCGATTGTCAGTAAAATTGTCAGTATTCTGATGTCGGCTGTTTTGATATTCGGTTCTGTATATATGTATCAGACACATGATGCCATTGAGGATATCAGCGGAGATACCCTCGGAAAACAGGTACATAGTGTGCTGGTTGTAGTCAGAAAAGACGATGATGCAGAGAAGGTATGGGATACCAAGGACTATGTTTATGGTGTCCAGTCAATAGAAGATGACAGCGAAATGGCGGAGGCAATGAAGAAGGTCAATGCTGACGCAGGGAAAGAAGTTTTGACAAAGGAATTTGATACCTTAAACGATCAGGTGGCAGGTCTGTTAAGCGAAACCGTAGATGCGATTGTGTATGACGAAAGCTTCAGCGGAATTATCGAGGAAGTAAATGAGAATTATAACAGCAAAGTAAAAGTCATTGCACAGTACAGCATTGAGAGCAAGAGCGACAGCATGACACAGGGAGTTTCTCCTGACGTAAACGTAAAAGATGAACCGTTCAGTATGTTTATCAGCGGTATTGACGTCTATGGACCGATTTCTTCAAAGAGCAGAAGTGATGTAAATATTATTGCAACCGTCAATCCTGAGACAAAGCAGATTTTGCTTACCAATACACCGAGAGACTTCTATGTAACAATTCCTGAGGTGTCAGGTGAGAAAAAGGATAAGCTGACACATGCGGGTATTTACGGCGTAGATAAGTCCATGGCGGCTTTAGAAGAATTATATGATATTGAAATTCCGTTTTATACAAGAGTAAACTTTACTTCTTTGATTACTATGGTTGACTTAATGGGCGGCGTAGATGTAGAGTCAGAATTTGAATTTACTACAAGCGGCGCCGGTGGTGAGATTATGGATGTAAAGAAGGGCATCAATCACTTTAACGGTGCACAGGCGCTTTCTTTTGCCAGAGAACGTTATAATGTTCCGGGCGGAGACAACCAGAGAGGTAAGGACCAGATGGCTGTTATTCAGGCCATGTTTAAGAAAATGATTACTCCGGAAATGCTGGTAAAAGCGCCAAAGATGATTTCCGAAGTAAGCAACAGCGTAGAAACCAATATGTCTATGGAACAGATACAAAGATTAATTCAAAGTCAGATTGACAATGGCGGAGAATGGACGATTAAATCTGTTGCAGCAGAGGGTACAGGGGATCAGGCATTTTGTTACTCTGCACCGGGTACTGCTTTGTATGTTACAATTCCGGATGAAACTTCGGTTGCGAACATTAAAGTGCTGATGGACAAGGTGGAAAACGGTGAAATGCTTCCAAGCGACACGCCAAATGAAACAGGGGAAGCAGTAGAATAAGAAAAAAACACAACTGACGAAAGTCAGGAACGATATTATGATAGAGGTGCAGGTTTCAAGAGTACCCTTTTGCAAGGCAGGGCAGCCGCAGGAGGGGAAAGGGGAAGCTGCCGAAGTGGGAAAATCTGCCCGAGATTTTCCTGCTGGGACATGGTATAAGATATCATGTACTGTCACGACAAGTGGAGCGCTATCATCATTGGTCATACTCAATAGATTTCGGTAAAACCATGAATGCGTTCCCAGCAGGGAGTATCGTTCATGGTTTTTTTATACATTAAAACAAAGAAAGGAAAATTGATTATGACAAAGAAAAGAAAACTTTTTACCGGTATGGCAATTTTTATGCTGCTTATGATGACCTTTGCAGTCACTGTATTTGCCGGAGGTGAGGCGGAAGCGCCAAAACCACAGATGTATGCTACCTTTTGGGCTTTAGTACCTCCCGTTGTAGCCATTGTTTTGGCATTGATTACAAAAGAGGTTTATAGCTCTTTGTTTATCGGTATTTTAGTAGGAGCTTTATTCTCAGCAGATTTTGGATTTGAGAAAACTGTAAATAATATTTTGGAAGGTGGCTTTATTAAGGTTCTTTCCGACTCCTATAATGTAGGTATTTTAATCTTTTTAGTGATTTTGGGGACGATGGTGTGCATGATGAACCATGCAGGCGGTTCAGCTGCTTTTGGTAAATGGGCAAGCACCCATATTAAAACAAGAGTCGGCGCACAGATTGCCACAATCTTGCTGGGGATGTTGATTTTCGTAGATGACTATTTCAACTGCCTGACGGTAGGAAGCGTTATGAAGCCTATTACAGACAAGCACAATGTTTCAAAAGCAAAATTTGCATATTTAATTGACTCCACAGCAGCTCCGATTTGTATCATTGCTCCTATTTCTTCATGGGCAGCCGCAGTCAGCGGATTTGTGGAAGGGGAAGACGGTCTGGCAATTTTCATGAGAGCAATTCCGTATAACTTCTATGCGCTTCTTACCATTGTTATGATGTTTGGTCTGGTACTGATGAGAGTGGATTTCGGTTCTATGGCAATCCATGAAGCAAACGCTTTAAAGGGAGATATTTATACAACAGGAAAGCGAGTGGATGAAGAAGTTTCAGAGAAAAAACCAAATCCAAGAGGAAAAGTAATTGATTTGGTAGTGCCTATTCTGGTTCTGATTGTTTGCTGTATTATCGGTATGATTTACACTGGGGGATTTTTCAGTGGAACGGATTTTGTAACAGCGTTTTCCCAAAGTGATGCTTCATTAGCATTATCTATCGGAAGTGTATTTGCTTTTCTGATTACAGTTGTTTTTTATGTTGCAAGACGTGTGCTGTCCTTCAGAGACTGCATGGACTGTCTTCCTGACGGATTTAAGGCAATGGTGCCGGCAATTTTGATTTTAACCTTTGCATGGACATTAAAAGCCATGACAGACAGTCTGGGAGCAGATGTTTTCGTGGCAACAGCTATGGAAAGCGTAGCAGGAGGTCTGATGAATTTACTTCCGGCGATTATCTTTATCGTAGGCTGTCTGCTGGCATTTGCAACAGGAACTTCATGGGGAACTTTCGGTATCTTAATTCCGATTGTTGTAGCTGTTTTTGGAGAAAGTAATCCGCAGCTTATGATTATTTCTATTTCTGCATGTATGGCAGGCGCAGTGTGCGGAGACCATTGCTCACCGATTTCTGATACCACGATTATGGCATCCGCAGGGGCTCAGTGTAATCATGTAAATCATGTTTCCACACAGCTTCCTTATGCAGTGACAGTAGCCGGTGTAAGCTTTGTTACCTACATTATTGCGGGCTTTGTTCAGTCTGCATGGATTGCCCTTCCGGCGGGAATTCTTATGATGCTCGGCGTTTTAGCAGTTATTAAATATAATCACAAAAATAAAAATAGATAATTGATATTAAATTTAGAAAAATAGCAATATATATAAAAAAAATCGCAAGATGAGCATAGAAATTTTGTGGAATATTGTATATCCTTAGTGTATAACAAAATGCTTTGAAAATGCGAAAGGAGAAAACATGAGCGAAACAAATTTTAAAGGTCGTGTAACCATTCCGACAGACGTGGACGTGGTACCGGAAACTCTGGAACTAGTAAAAAGATGGGGAGCAGACGCTATCCGTGACTGTGACGGAACAGACTATCCGGAAGAATTAAAAAATGTAGATGCAAAAGTATATTCTACTTACTACACAACAAGAAAAGACAATGAATGGGCAAAGGCAAATCCGGACGAAATTCAGCAGATGTACATTATGACACCATTCTACACAGCAGTAGACAGCGAGTTATCCATTCATCTGATGAACCACCTCTATCCTGATATGCTGAAGGTAAATTCTCATGACGATATTACACGTTGGTGGGAAGTTATTGACAGAACAACAGGAGAAGTAGTTCCTGTAACACAGTGGGATTACAGCGAAGAAACAGGTGACGTGACAATCCACGATGCAAAGGCATTTCACGATTATACAGTCAGCTTCTTAGCTTACATTATGTGGGATCCGGTACACATGTACAATGCCGTTACAAACGGATGGACAAACTTTGAAAAACAGATTACATTTGATGTTCGTCAGCCGAAAACAAAAGAATACTCCATGAAACGTCTTCGTAAATTTATTGAAGACAACCCACATGTAGATGTTATTCGTTACACAACCTTCTTCCATCAGTTCACATTGATTTTCGATGAACTGGCAAGAGAAAAATATGTAGACTGGTACGGATATTCTGCATCTGTAAGTCCATACATTCTGGAACAGTTTGAACAGGAAGTGGGATACAAATTCAGACCGGAATTTATCATTGATCAGGGTTACATGAACAATACATACAGAATTCCGTCTAAAGAATTTAAAGATTTCCAAGCATTCCAGAGAAGAGAAGTTGCTAAACTTGCAAAAGAAATGGTTGACATTACTCATGAATGCGGTAAAGAAGCAATGATGTTCTTAGGCGACCACTGGATTGGTATGGAGCCGTTTATGGACGAATTTAAGAGCATCGGCCTTGACGCAGTTGTAGGAAGTGTTGGAAATGGTTCTACTTTACGTCTGATTAGCGACATCAAGGGAGTAAAATATACAGAGGGACGTTTCCTTCCATATTTCTTCCCGGATACATTCCATGAAGGCGGAGATCCTGTAAAAGAAGCAAAAGTAAACTGGGTAACAGCAAGACGTGCAATTTTAAGAAGCCCAATCGACCGTATCGGCTACGGCGGATACTTGAAACTGGCTATGGAATTCCCTGAATTCATCGATTACGTAGAAAGCGTATGTAACGAATTCAGAACCTTATACGAAAACATCAAAGGAACTACTCCATACTGCATGAAGAAAGTAGCTGTTTTAAACAGTTGGGGTAAAATGCGCGCTTGGGGTAACCACATGGTACATCATGCAATTTACTACAAACAGAACTACTCTTATGCAGGAATTATCGAAGCATTAAGCGGCGCTCCGTTCGATGTAAAATTCATCAGCTTTGATGACATCAGAAACACTCCTGAAATTCTGGATGACATTGATGTTGTATTAAATGTAGGCGGTGCATATACAGCATACACAGGTGGAGACAACTGGGCAGATGAAAAAGTTGTAACAGCAGTGAAGAAATTCATTTACAATGGCGGCGGATTTATCGGCGTAGGCGAACCGACAGCATACCAGCATGAAGGACGCTACTTCCAGTTAGCAGGCGTTATGGGTGTTGAAAAAGAAACAGGCTTTACTCTTAATACAGATAAATACAACTGGGAAGAACATGACCACTTTATTATCGAAGACTGTAAAGGTGATGTTGATTTCGGTGAAGGACAGAAAGCAATCTATGCTCTGCCGGAAGCAACCATTATCAAACAGAAAGACAAAGAAGTACAGATGGCTGTCAATGAATTCGGAGAAGGAAGAAGCGTTTATATCAGCGGTCTTCCATACAGCTTTGAAAACAGCCGTATCCTTTACAGAGCAATTATCTGGGCTTCTCATGATGAAGAAAACCTGCACAGATGGTTCTCTGACAACTACAATGTAGAAGTTCACGCTTATGTAAAAAATGGCAAATACTGTGTTGTAAACAATACTTACGAGCCACAGGATACTACGGTATACAAAGGTGACGGAACAAGCTTTGATTTACATCTGGAAGCAAACGAAATTAAATGGTACGAAATCTAAGATAGAAAAAAGAAGTCGTAGAAATTACGGCTTCTTTTTTTTGCGGTAAGCATTTGGTGTTGTTCCCGTTAAACGGCGAAAGGTTTGAGAAAAATAGGATTGAGAGGAAAATCCGCTGATTTCGCCTATTTTTGTCACCGAATAATTGGTGGACTCCAACAAGTAGCGGGCTTCCTCCACCCTGCGCTGAATTAAGTAGTTGATTGGGGAGACGCCTTTGTAATTTTTAAAGGCATGAACCAGATAATATTTATTGATATGCACCAGAGCACTTAATGTGTCCAGCGTAATATCTTCATGATAGTGTTCGTTGATGTATTGCTCCACCAGTCTGCATTCTCTGGTGGTTTTCTGCCTTGGGGCAGAGAGAAATTCCTGCCGTGTACTTCTGGCTACGGAGAGTAAAATCAGTTCCAGCAGGTTTTGGCAGATTGTCTGATAGCCTTCCTGCTGTGTCTGAATTTCTTTGACAAGGGTGCTTAAATACCAGGGAATTTCCCTATGTTCACGGGAAAGGGAGAACACACTGTAACTATATGGGGCTTCTTTTTCAGAATACTGAAACTGTACCCCTTCAATTCCCAGTGCAATGTATTCCCAAGGTTGCTCTTTGTTTCCAAATTCAGTGTGAGGAATATTGGGATTGATAAGTATAAGGTCATTTTTCTGCACCGGAATTTGTTTTCCTTCGATTTGAAAGTATCCTGTTCCTTTTGTCACAAAAAACAACTCAGAAAAGTAATGGGAGTGTTCCATACTGTGCCAGTCTTTGTCAGAGGTGGCACAGGTGACATAGAGAAGCTGGGCTTTTAAAAAGTCGGAGTCAGAGCCTTCGAAAGGATAGCGAACATTACTCATACGCCTTTTCCTCCTCCTTCATTTCCTTCATAATACTTCTGTTTATGACCACAGCCAGAAGAAAAGCACAGATATCGGCAACAGGCTGAGCCATCTGTATTCCTAAAATTCCCAGAAGCGGCGGCAGTACAAGGACGGCGGGGACGAAGAAAATTCCCTGTCGGGCAGCAGCTAAAAGGGAGGCTTTGAAGGTTTTTCCAATGGTCTGTGTCATCATGTTGTTCATAATTACCCATCCGGAAAGGGGTAAGGCAACACACTGCATTCGCAGAGCAACCGTGCCGATGACAATAACCTGTAAGTCATCTTTTCGGAAAACAGAAATAAGAGAACCGGCGAAAAGAAAGCCAGTAATGCCGATAAAAATAAGTACCACAGTAGATACTTTTACGCAGAACCAGAAAGCTTCTCTGACACGGCTGAATTTTTTTGCCCCGTAATTAAAACCGCATACAGGCTGAAAGCCCTGCCCAAAGCCAATCAGTGCAGAAATGGCAAATTGGGAAATGCGGGATACAATGGACATAGCGGCAATAGCGGCATCTCCGTAAGGATTGGCAGCCAGATTTAAAGCCAGAATGGAGATGCTTCCAAGACCCTGACGAAACAGAGAAGGAAGACCGCCCTGCGCAATGATTTTTAAATTGTATTTTAAATATTTCATGGATTTTAATTTTAAAGGAATACAGCCGGATATCTTTATTCCCCAGAGGAGCAGAAGAAAGCTGACAAACTGGCTTAAAATGGTTGCCAGAGCAGCTCCGGAGACTCCCATATTAAATTTAAAAATAAAAAGGGGGTCCAGAAAAATATTTAAAATTCCACCGGAGGTAATACCAATCATGGCGTAAAAGGCATTTCCCTGAAAGCGCAGTTGATTATTCAAAACAAGCTGTGCCGTCATATAGGGCGCACCCAGCAAAATAATACCAAGATAATCTTTTGTATAAGGCAAAATTGTAGAAGTAGAGCCTAAAAGCAGGGACAGAGGCTCTAAAAAAAGAAGCCCGAGAACCGTTACGCAAAGCCCGCATAAAAATGCAGAAAAAAATCCAATTCCTGCAAGCTGTTCTGCCCTTTCGGTATCCTTAGCGCCCAGCCTTCTGGAGATGGAATTTCCGGAACCGTGGCCGAAGAAAAAGCCGAGAGCCTGTATAATTGCCATAACAGGGAATACAATTCCTACGGACGCAGTGGCGCTTGTTCCCAGCCTTGATACAAAAAAGGTATCGGCAATATTGTAAATAGAAGTAATCAGCATACTGATTATGGTCGGAACTGCCATTTTTCCGATGAGCGAGGGAATAGGGGCAGTTGTCATCATTTGAAATTTTTCTTCTTGTGTAATTTTATGCTTCAACATTTTGCTCCTTCCTGTTTTGAAATGTAAGCGTTTTATTTATTATAGGCTTTTTTGAAAGAGCAAACAAGAGAAAACTTACGGACGGAGATAGTTACGCATAGTTTTTAGCGCATGCTTTTCCAGACGACTGACCTGCGCCTGAGAAATACCGATTTCTTCTGCTACCTCCATTTGCGTTTTCCCTTCGTAAAAGCGCATGGTAACAATATGCTGTTCTCTGTCATCTAATTTTTTTAATGCTTCTTTTAAAGCAATGTTTTCAATCCAATTATCTTCTTTATTTTTTTTATCGCTGATTTGGTCCATGACATAAAGGGTATCCCCTCCCTCTGTATAGACAGGTTCATACAGGCTGACAGGACTTTGAATGGCATCCAGAGCATATACGATTTCCTCTTTATCAATGCCGATTTCTTCGGCGATTTCATTGATGGTAGGTTCTTTTAAATTTTGCTTTACATAATTTTCTTTTGCATAAATGGCTTTATAGGCAACATCCCGAAGGGAACGGCTGACACGAATGGCGTTGTTATCTCTTAAATAGCGTCGTATTTCGCCGATAATCATGGGAACCGCATAAGTTGAAAACTTTACGTTTAAGGTGGTGTCAAAGTTGTCAATGGCTTTAATCAATCCCACGCAGCCAATTTGAAATAAATCATCTGCATTTTCATTGCTGCTGGAAAACCGTTTAATAACGCTTAGAACCAGCCGCAGATTACCTTTAATGTATTGTTCTCTCGCTTCAGGATCACCTTCTTTAATACGCACAAATAGTGCGTCCTTTTCTTCATTTGTGAGAATAGGAAGACGTGAAGTGTTTACGCCGCAAATTTCCACTTTATTAAGTGCCATAGCAAGAAATCCTCCAATCATGTAATAAAAATACTGCTATGAAAAGCATTCTCCATGAAACGGTACAATATACGATAAAAGGGGAAATTTAATAAAGTTTTAGACCTTGACATTAAGATGTTGCTTTTTTTGATAATACGCTAATAAACTAATTGAATAAAAAATATGAATATAGTAAAATAGGTTTATCAAAATACGTGAAAATAGGAAGAGGAGGAAATGTAGATGAAGGGGAAGCGTGTATTATTTGCGGCAGCAGGGATTGCCATATTGTTATGCTCCGGATGTGCACAAGACGAAGGAAAAAGTTCTTCTGCCACAACTGTTCCGGAAAGTTTTTTGAAGGAGGTATTTACCACAGATTTTGAAAAACGATATACAGAATTTCAGAAGGACAATGATACAGAAAAGTATTATGATACATTTTCAGATTGTGCTTCCGAGGCGTGTATAGAGGCTATGAGCGGTGACAGAATGCCTTTAAAATACGATAAGAAAGCAGAGGAGAATTCTGCAAAGGCAAAGGTTTTGGAAGTGAAATGTGAAGTGGATGAAGACGGCGAGGGAGAATTTGAAGTATTGTTAGGATACGAGAAGGATGAGGATAAAAAAGAGAAAGCCACAGGACAAATCACTGTTATAGAGGAAGATGGAAAAGAGAAAGTAGACTCTTTTTTCTTAAGTAATATTGTTGAAGTAAAGTGAATAGACAACCTCTGCCGGTTTATATGAAATTTCGTTAGGAAAAGAAAACGGCAGAGGTATTTTAAGAATTGCAGTTTAAGAAAATTTCTTTAGAAAATTTTATAGGAATTGTAAAAAAGGTATTGACAATTTGTCAAAAATCAGTATATAATAGCAAGGCAGTCAGCGATAAGCTGACAGGAAACGGGATCTTAGCTCAGCTGGGAGAGCATCTGCCTTACAAGCAGAGGGTCACAGGTTCGAGCCCTGTAGGTCCCATTTCTTTTGCAAAAGCAAAGGGAAAAAGAGATGGCGAGATAGCTCAGTTGGCTAGAGCATACGGTTCATACCCGTAGTGTCGAGGGTTCGAATCCCCCTCTCGCTACTTGTCGAAAGACAAACATAAAATGGGATCTTAGCTCAGCTGGGAGAGCATCTGCCTTACAAGCAGAGGGTCACAGGTTCGAGCCCTGTAGGTCCCATTCTTTTGCAAAAGCAAAGAGAAAACAGATGGCGAGATAGCTCAGTTGGCTAGAGCATACGGTTCATACCCGTAGTGTCGAGGGTTCGAATCCCCCTCTCGCTACTTGTCGAAAGACAAAATATAAAATGGGATCTTAGCTCAGCTGGGAGAGCATCTGCCTTACAAGCAGAGGGTCACAGGTTCGAGCCCTGTAGGTCCCATTTCTTTTGTAAAAGCAAAGGAAAACAGATGGCGAGATAGCTCAGTTGGCTAGAGCATACGGTTCATACCCGTAGTGTCGAGGGTTCGAATCCCCCTCTCGCTACTAAAAGAATAGTTTTTGGAAAATAAGCTGTGACTTAGAAGGAGTCATGGCTTTTTTGTTTCATAAAAAATTGTGCTGCTGTGTAATCTTTTTTCATTAAAATGTGGTTTTCAATAAATGAAGTTTTGCTTATCTAATTACAATTCTGTATTCGGGGAATTCATGCTTTTATCCACAACAACAAAGGCAGGAGCTTCCCTAAATAGAGAACCTCCTGAAAAACAAACTCGAAACAACAAAAAGGAGGTTTTTATGACAGAAAAACTATTGCAGTGGCATCCGGCATTTTTTGCGGGTATTCAGATTGAATTTGGGGAGGAGGCAAAATACCTAGAATTCAAATCAGAATATGTACTTGGGACAAAGCCGATGATGATTGATGTGCCGATTAAGAAAAAAAGAAACACAGATACTAAAGAAAAATATAGGAAAGATATTTAGAAGGTACAATATCGTAGAGTATAAAAGTCCTGACGATTATCTATGTATTGATGACTTTTACAAAGGATATGCGTATACATATTTTTATAAGGCGGACAGAACACCGGTAAACTCGATTTTACTGGAAGAATTGCCGATTTCCTTTGTGTGTCAGAATTATCCAAGAGAGCTTTTTCGGCATATCGTTGGGGAAAGAAAACTACAAATTGAAAAAGTATATGCAGGGATTTATTATGTGATTGGTGACACCCTTCCTATTCAGATTATTGTTACCGGAGAGCTTTCTAAAAAAGAAAGTCTTTGGCTTAGGAACTTGACTAATCAGCTTAAAAGTACAAAAGATGCGGAAGAATTATTGAAGGATTATAAAAAACATAAGAAAAACACATTATACGAGTCTGTGATGGATATTATTGTGCGGGCAAACGAAGAAAAATTCGAGGAGGCGAAAAAGATGTGTAAGGCATTAGAAGAATTAATGAAAGATGAGCTGGAAGCAAAAAAGACAGAGGGGGGAGGAAATCGGAGAAGAGCGTGTCAATGAACTTACTTTAAAGCTTTCTAAACTGGGAAGAATAGAGGATATCATAAAAGCAGCTTCGGACAGAAGTTATCAGGAGCGCTTATTTAAAGAATTTGGATTATAAAAAAATAAAATATTTATCTATTTTATGAAGAGCATAAAATAGATAAATATTCTTTAGAGTTGTTTATAATTTTCTGGTTTTTTGAATGCAGGCTCTTACCGCATCCATAACGGCGCTTCGCATTCCTTCTTTTTCTAAAGTATTTACACCTTCAATGGTAGTTCCGGCAGGAGAACATACCATGTCTTTTAACTCACCGGGATGTTTTTTTGTTTCCAATACCATTTTTGCACTTCCGAGAACTGCCTGTGCAGCAAAATCATAAGCCTGTTTTCTGGGCATCCCCTCTGCAACAGCTCCGTCAGCCAAAGCTTCAATAAACATGAATACAAAAGCGGGAGAGCTTCCGCTGACTGCGCCTACAATATCAAGAATAGGTTCTGTAACAATATCTGCCTGTCCAAATGACCTTAAAAGTGTAAGAACATTTTGAAGATCTTCATCTGATGTCAGATTATCAGGGCATACACCTGTGACCCCTTCCCCTACAAGAGCAGGTGTGTTTGGCATGGTGCGGATGATTTTTTTATCATTTCCCAAATGCTCCTTCAGCCATTCCAGATTTTTTCCTGCAATTACAGAAATGATTACCTGTTTATCGGTTAAAGCATCTTTAATCTGAAGAGCTACATCGGTACAAAATTGAGGCTTGACTGCAAGAAAGAGATAATCCGCAGTTTTTGCAACTTCAAGATTATTTGTAGTACAGGAAATTCCCAGTGTATTTTGAATTTTTTGGGCAGAGCTTTGCGTTTTTACAGAAGCACAAATATCTTCAGGCTGTGCCAGTCCTTTATTTAAAATGCCGCCGATTATGGCAGATGCCATATTGCCGCAGCCGATAAATCCTAACTTCATAATTAAAATCCTCCTTTTTATCTATTATGCAGTTTTTTTATGTCATTTTCAAGTATTGCTTTCGTGACTATGCTATATTAAAATGAAAAGAAGAAAAACAGAGGAGACGAAAATTATGAGTAAAGAACTTTTTAGTGTTTATCATTGCAAAGCATGCAATAAAATTGAAGTGAGCCAGTATATTTCAAAAGAAGAAATGGAGGAATTGGGATTTACAGAGGAAGAATTAAAGCCCATTTGTCCTTTTACCGGAAGTTCTGATTTAGAAGAGCTGGGGCACATGCCGGAAGATGATTTACGCCATTTTGCCTACACAGATATTGAAGGTGTTAAGAAATATTTTAAAGAAAGAGAAGGAAAGTAACAGGATTTTTTCCTAATCATAAAATAATACTGTACCCGCAGATGTGCGTGCGCACGCTGCGGTAATTTTATATTTTATGGGGGAAATATGAAAAAGAAAATAAGTGTTTTATTTGCAGTTATACTGGGACTTACGGCTGCATTGAGCGGATGCGGCGAAGGAAAGAAAGAAGAGGGGCAGTTAGTTCCTGTGACACTGAATGAGGTTGCACATTCTGTGTTTTATGCACCTCAATATGTTGCCATAGAGGAAGGATATTTTGTAAAAGAGGGAATAAAACTTGAGCTGGTAACAGGATTTGGAGCAGACAAGGTAATGGCAGCCGTTCTTTCAGGAGATGCGGATATTGGATTTATGGGTTCAGAGGCAAGTATTTATGCCTATCAGCAGGGGGCACAGGATACAGTGGTGAATTTTGCACAGCTTACACAGAGAGCGGGGAATTTTTTGGTGGCAAGAGAAGAAATGCCTGACTTTCAGTGGAGTGATTTAAAAGGTGCAGATGTATTGGGAGGACGAAAAGGCGGTATGCCGGAAATGGTATTTGAATATATTCTAAAACAAAATGGAATAGATCCGGAAAAGGACGTAAATATTGACAGAAGCATTGATTTTGGTTCTACTGCGGCAGCTTTCATGGGGGGACAGGGAGATTTCAGTGTGGAATTTGAACCCTCTGCTACGGCTTTGGAGCAGCAGGATGCAGGTTATGTGGTAGCATCCTGTGGTGTGGACTCCGGTTATGTACCTTACACTGCTTATAGTACCAAAGATAGTTTTATGAAGGAAAATCCGGAGATTATTCAAGGATTTACCAATGCCTTACAAAAAGGGATGGATTACGTAAATACGCATACGTCGGATGAGATTGCCAAAATTATTAAACCGCAATTTCCGGAAAATGATTTAGAAACTATTGAGACCATTGTAGAACGTTATCAGGAACAGGAAACGTGGAAAGACAATTTAATCTTCGAGAAAAAGAGCTTTGAACTTTTGGAGAATATTTTAGAGGATGCAGGGGAATTGGAAAAAAGAGTCCCCTACGACAAATTGGTAAATACAGAATTTGCAGAAAAAGCAGCAAAGAAATAAAGCGTACATCTTCGCTTTTTATAGCTTTAAAGAAAGAGTGCTGTTTTGATATTCTGTGGAAAAGGTGACATCTTCCCCGAACCATGACGGAGGAAGAAAGTTTTCTGCTTCTTCTTTGGTAGAAAACTCTACTTCTGCAAGCCACAGGTTTTCATAAGGGGCATCAAAAACATCAAGTTCAATAGTGAGTGTATCAGAAAGAGGAAGCAGATAGCGTGTTTTTGATAAAACAATGCCGTCTGCTTTCTCTTTTAAATGCAGATAAGCAATTTCTGTAAGGGGAAGATTGTATTCTTCTCGAACCAGAAGTCCTTTTCCTTTATAAGTCAAGAAGTATTCTTCATCCTGTTTGCGTATACGAACCACAGGTTCGGTGCATAAGTATGCCTGTTCGATTTTTTTATATGGATAAGTGTCAAGATTTTCCGGTAATTTGTGGATAAGATATTTTCTTTCTATCTCCATAAGAAACCTCCGTTTTTCGTTGAATAAAAAGTAAATGTATCATATAATTTTTTCAAAGAAAAAGCAAGTAAAATTAAAGAGAGGAAGAAAATGGAATTTATATTTGAAAAAGCCGTTCAAAAAGACAGAGAAGAAATTTGGAAAGTTATGAAAGAAGCGGCGCAGACCGTGAAGAAAAAGGAATGGTTTGCAGCAGGTGATGAAGCGTATATCCAAGAAATGCTGGAGGGAGAAGGTTTTATTATTCTTGCAAGAGAAAAAGAAAGCAGGGAACTGGCAGGATTTTTTATTGTGGTTGTTCCGGGAGAAGAGGATTATATGGGCGTTTATGCAGACGTTCCTAAGGAGGATACGGATAAAATCGTGCACATGGATACGGCGGCAGTAAAAAGTAGTTTTCGGGGAAATAAATTGCAGCAAAAGATGTTGGAAAAAGCGGAAGAAGAATTGGTGCAAAGAATGAAAGAAAAACAGCATACTGTACAATATCGTTTGTGTTCGGTACATCCGGAAAATACATTCAGCCTTTTTAACATGACAGAAAACGGATATGAGATTAAGGCGAGAACGCAGTTGTATGGCGGCTTAGAGAGATTTGTGTTATGCAAAAAGGCAGTTTTAATTTAGAAAAAGTTTACAGATAAAACAGAAAGTTTGTGCTATACTTAACGTCATGAACGGAAAAAAGAAAAGAGGGATAGAATGGCAAAAATATGTGTATTTACAGCAGATGGTTTCGAAGAAATTGAAGGGCTGACCGTAGTGGATTTACTTCGCAGAGCAGGGGCGGAGGTTCTTATGGTGTCTGTGGGAGAAGGACTTACAGTAAAGGGCGCTCATAATATAGAATTGAAGGCAGATGTGCTTTTTGATGAGACATGTTATGAAGATGCAGATGTATTGGTACTTCCGGGAGGAATGCCGGGAACTTTGAATTTGAGAAATCATGAGAAGCTTTGTGCACTTTTAAAGGAATTTGCAGCGAAGGATAAGAAAATAGCTGCAATTTGTGCAGCTCCTATGATTTTGGGTGAGCTGGGACTTTTAAAAGGAAAGAAAGCAACCTGCTATCCGGGCTTTGAAGATAAGCTTATAGAGGCAGAAGTGTGTACCGACAGGGTAGTAAGAGACGGAAACATTACCACCAGCAGAGGTCTTGGTACGGCAATTCCTTTTGCATTGGAGCTGATTTCCCAGCTTTATGGAAAAGAAAAAGCAGAAGAAATAAAAAAATCAGTGATTTACGGGCATTGATGAAAAAATACTGGCGTTTTCAATATCCTTGTGTTATACTGTGTAAATGACTGCAAGTATGAAAACAGCGCTGTTTAATCTTATTTTTATTAAACAGAGTGCATATAGAATTCAAGGAGGAATTATTTACAATGAGTGTACAGGTAGAAAACTTAGAAAAAAACATGGCGAAGCTTACAATCGAAGTTTCTGCAGAAGAATTTGAAAAAGCAGTACAGAATGCTTACCTTAGAAGCAGAGGAAAAATCACAATTCCAGGTTTCCGTAAAGGAAAAGCACCTCGTGTTATGATTGAAAAAATGTATGGAGCAGGTATCTTCTTTGAAGATGCAGCAAACGCTTTAATTCAGGCGGAATATCCAAAGGCAGCAGATGAAAGCGGTCTTGAAATCGTTTCTCAGCCTGAAATCGATGTTGTTCAGATTGAAAAAGGAAAATCCTTTATCTTTACAGCAGAAGTAGCAGTAAAACCGGAAGTTACATTAGGCGAATACAAAGGTCTTGAAGTAGAAGTAAGTCCTGCTGATGTTACAGAAGAAGAAATTGCTGCTGAATTAAAGAGAGAGCAGGAAAATAACTCCAGAACAATCGACGTAGATGACAGAGCAGTTGCTGACGGCGACATGGTGACTTTAGATTTCGAAGGATTTGTTGACGGTGTTGCATTTGAAGGCGGAAAAGGAACAGATTATCCTCTGACAATCGGTTCTAACTCCTTTATTCCTGGATTTGAAGAACAGTTAGTAGGCGCTGAAATCGGTGTTGAAAAAGAAGTAAACGTTACATTCCCGGAAAACTATCATGCAAATGATTTAGCAGGAAAAGCTGCTGTATTCAAATGCACAGTAAAAGCAATCAAAGTAAAAGAACTTCCGGAATTAGATGATGAATTTGCAAAAGATGTTTCTGAATTCGATACTTTAGATGCTTACAAAGCAGATATCGAAAAGAAATTAAAAGAACGTAAAGAAGCTGTTGCAAAACGTGAAAGAGAAGACAAAGCAGTAGACGCTGTAATTGAAAATGCACAGATGGATATTCCGGAAGCTATGATCCAGAACCAAATTCAGCAGTTAATGCAGGATTTCATCCGCAGAATGCAGGCGCAGGGCTTATCTATTGACCAGTACTATCAGTTTACAGGTCTTGACAATGCGAAAATTCAGGAACAGATGCGTCCACAGGCATTAAAGAGAATTCAGAGCCGTCTTGTATTAGAGAAGATTGCTGAAACAGAAAATATTCAGATTTCTGATGAAAAATTCGAAGAAGAATTAAAAGCAATGGCTGACATGTACAAAATGGAAGTTGAAAAATTAAAAGAAGTAATGGGTGACTACGAAAAAGAACAGATTAAGAAAGATATGGCTGTTCAGGAAGCAGTTACTTTAGTTGCAGAGTCTGCAAAAGTAGTAGAGAAAAAAGAAGAAAAAGCTGAATAAGAAGCAGAATTGCTATATTCAGTAAGAATAGGAGGAGTTTCATGAGTTTAGTACCATACGTCATTGAACAGACAAGCCGCGGTGAAAGAAACTACGACATCTATTCCAGATTATTAAAAGACAGAATTATTTTTCTGGGAGAAGAAGTAACAGATGTATCTGCAAATTTAATTGCAGCACAGCTTCTTTTCTTGGAGTCTGAAGATCCCGGAAAGGATATTCATTTATACATTAACAGCCCCGGTGGTTCCGTAACGGCAGGAATGGTGATTTATGATACCATGCAGTATATCAAATGCGATGTATCTACGATTTGTATGGGATTGGCAGCCAGCATGGGAGCATTCCTTCTGGCAGGCGGTGCAAAAGGAAAGAGAATGGCTCTTCCAAATGCAGAAATTATGATACACCAGCCTTCCGGCGGTGCACAGGGACAGGCAACAGAGATTGACATTGTAGCACAGCAGATTTTGAAGACAAGACATAAACTGAATTCAATTCTGGCGCAGAACACAGGTCAGACTCTGGAAACCATTGCAAGAGATACTGAAAGAGACAACTATATGACAGCGCAGGAAGCTATGGCTTATGGTTTAATCGACTCAGTAATCGAGCACAGATAGCGACAGAAGATAAGACTCCTGCATACAGTTGCGGGAGTCTTTTACCTTTAAGAAAGATTTGGAAGTAGAAACAGAAAGGAAAGAAGACATGGCAAATAAAGGGAATGATATAAGAATTCGGTGTTCCTTTTGCGGAAAAACAGACGACCAGGTGAGAAAACTGATTGCAGGTCCTGATGACACATTTATCTGTGATGAATGTATCGGACTTTGTTCAGAAATCATAAACGAAGAATTAAAACAGCCATACGATGAAGCTTTGGCAGGAGAAATTAATTTATTAAAGCCTCAGGAAATCAAAGAAATCTTAGATGAGTATGTAATCGGACAGGACGAAGCCAAAAAAGTGCTTTCTGTTGCGGTATACAATCATTATAAAAGAGTCCTTTCCGGAGGAAATACAGATGTAGAACTGCAAAAAAGTAATATTTTAATGTTAGGTCCTACCGGTTCAGGAAAAACTCTTCTTGCACAGACACTTGCAAGACTGTTAAATGTTCCCTTTGCTATTGCAGATGCAACAACATTGACAGAAGCGGGATATGTAGGAGAAGACGTTGAGAATATTCTGCTGAAGATTATTCAGGCGGCAGATTATGATATTGAACGGGCGCAGTACGGAATTATTTATATTGATGAAATTGATAAGATTACAAGAAAATCTGAAAATGCTTCTATTACCAGAGATGTTTCCGGTGAAGGTGTTCAGCAGGCTTTACTGAAAATTGTAGAGGGAACAGTTGCAAGCGTACCGCCACAGGGTGGCAGAAAGCATCCGCAGCAGGAATTTATTCAGATTGATACTACCAACATTCTCTTTATCTGCGGCGGTGCTTTTGAAGGATTAGATAAAATTATCGAGACCAGAAAAGATACAAAAGCCATCGGATTTAACGCACAGGTGCAGACAAAAGAGGAAAAGAACGTAGGCGAGCTTTTAAAAGAAGTGATGCCGCAGGACCTTGTCAAATTCGGTTTAATTCCTGAATTTGTAGGACGTGTTCCTGTTGTAGTTTCCTTAAATGCTCTTGATAAAAATGCGTTGGTAAAAATTCTTACAGAGCCGAAAAATTCTCTTGTACGTCAGTATCAGACTTTGTTTAATCTTGACGGAATTAATCTGGAGTTTGAAGGAGAAGCCTTGGAAGCCATTGCAGACAAATCCATGGAAAGAAAAACAGGAGCCAGAGGTTTGCGTGCGATTATGGAAAACTCCATGATGGATTTAATGTACACGGCGCCTTCTGATGACAGCATTGTAAGCTGCACTATTACCAAAGATGTGGTAGACGGAACAGGAGAAGCTTTGGTAGAGCGCAGAGAATTGCCGGTATCCTCAAGAAGAAGTAAAGGAACAAAGAATAACCGTAAGAAGAAAGAGACACCGGAAATTGCGTAAAAGACTGGTTACAGGATGAAGGAGGAGCGAGAATGAGTGACATGATACAGCATTTGCCGGCAATCGCCCTTAGAGGTACGACCATTCTTCCTGATATGATTGTTCATTTTGATGTAAGTCGGGAAAAGTCTATAAAAGCCATAGAAAAAGCCATGGTTCAGGATCAGAGAGTTTTCCTGATTACACAAAGAGACCCACAGACGGAAGAACCTTCACAGGAGGATTTGTATACAGTAGGTATAATCGGGGAAATCAAGCAGTTAGTGAAAAACAGAAAAAACATGGTTCAAGTGCTGGTAGAAGGAAAGCAAAGAGCAGAGCTTGTGCGTTTTGACAGTGAAGACGTGTATTTGGAAGCAGAGGTAGCGCTGTTTGAGGAGGAAGAGATTTCTCTGGATGAAAATGTAAAAGAAGCCATGCTTCGAGGTATAAAAGAACTGTTTGTGCGTTACTGTAATGAAAATACAAAAATGAGTAAAGACTTGGCAGGGCAAATTCTGGAAATTGAAGAAATTGAAAAGGTAATTGACCAGATTGCGGTAAATCTGCCAATGAAATACGAAGATAAACAGAAGATACTCGAGGCTGCCTCTTTGGAGGACAGATATGAAACTCTGGGTATGATTTTAAGCAATGAAATTGAAATCATGCAAATCCGTATAGATTTAAGCAATAAAGTAAAAGAACGTGTGGATAAAAATCAGCGGGAATATATTTTGCGTGAGCAGATGAAAGTCATCCGTGAAGAATTAGGAGATCAGGACACGGTTTCGGAGGCTGACCGCTTTAAAGAGCAGACGGACAAGCTGAAAGCTTCTAAAGAAGTGAAAGAAAAAATCTATAAGGAAATCCAGCGTTTTCAAAATGCAGCGGGAGTACAGGCGGAAGCAGGTGTGGCACGCAGCTATATTGAAACCTTGTTGTCACTTCCTTGGGATAAAGCCTCAAGAGATAATAAAAATCTGAAAAAAGCAAATAAAATTCTGGAAGAAGACCATTATGGACTGGAAAAAGTAAAAGAAAGAATTATGGAGTTTCTGGCAGTACGCACGCTGACAAAAAAAGGAGAAAGTCCTATTCTTTGTCTGGCAGGACCTCCGGGAACAGGAAAGACTTCCATTGCACGTTCTGTGGCAAGAGCTTTGGATAAAGAATATGTGCGTATTTCACTGGGCGGTGTCAGAGACGAAGCGGAAATTAGAGGACACAGAAGAACTTACATCGGAGCAATGCCTGGAAGAATTGCCAATGGTTTAATTCAGGCAGGAGTAAAAAATCCACTGGTTCTTTTGGATGAAATCGATAAGGTAAGCAGCGATTATAAAGGGGATACCTCTTCTGCGCTATTGGAAGTTTTAGATGCAGAGCAGAATAAGAAATTCAGAGACCATTATGTGGAAATTCCGTTGGATTTATCAGAAGTGTTGTTTATTGCAACTGCCAATGATTTACAGACAATCCCAAGACCTCTTTTAGACCGTATGGAAATTATTGAGGTAAGCAGCTATACAGAGAATGAGAAATCCCACATTGCAATGGAACACTTAATTCCAAAACAGGTGAAGAAACATGGCTTGAAAAAAGAGCAGCTCTGTATTGAAGAAGCTGCCCTTCATGAAATTATTGCCGGTTATACAAAGGAAGCCGGTGTGAGAAGTCTGGAGCGGAGAATTGGTGAAATCTGCAGAAAAACAGCCCGCAAAATTCTGGAAGAAAAAGAAGAAACCGTTACTGTAAATAAGGAAAATCTGGAGAACTTCTTAGGAAGGGCACGTTATACCTATCAAAAAAAGAATGAAACAGATGAAGTCGGTATTGTAAGAGGACTGGCATGGACGAGCGTAGGCGGAGATACTTTGCAGATTGAGGTAAATCTTATGCCGGGAAAAGGTGATTTCCTTCTTACCGGTCAGTTGGGTGATGTTATGAAGGAGTCTGCACAGACAGGAATTAGCTATATTCGTTCTGTTGCAGAGAAATATCATATTGATGCGGACTTTTTTAAAGAGCATGATATACATATTCATATTCCGGAAGGCGCTGTGCCGAAGGATGGACCATCCGCAGGTATTACCATGGCAACAGCCATGCTTTCTGCCATAACAGAAGTTCCTGTAAAGGCAGACGTAGCTATGACAGGAGAAATTACCTTGCGGGGAAGAGTTCTTCCAATCGGTGGATTAAAGGAAAAACTGTTGGCTGCAAAAAGTGCGGGAATTGAAAAAGTCTTAATTCCTTTTGAAAATCAGGCAGACGTTGAGGAAATGGAAAAGGAAATTACAGAAGGTCTTGAAATTGTACCTGTAAAAACAATGGAAGAAGTCTTAAAGCAGGCTTTCGCAGAAAAAAAGTAAAATGGAGGAACACACATGGTTATTAAACATGTAGCGCTGGACATTGTCTGTGGTATTACCAGCATCCTTCCTGAAAATGAAGTTCCGGAAATTGCATTTGCAGGAAAATCAAATGTTGGCAAGTCATCCCTGATTAATGCACTGATGAACAGAAAATCACTGGCACGTACCAGTGCATCTCCGGGAAAAACCCAGACTATCAATTTTTATAATGTCAATCATGAGATGTATCTGGTGGATTTGCCGGGATATGGTTATGCAAAAGTATCCCAGTCGGTAAAAGAGCAGTGGGGAAAGCTGATTGAGCGATATCTTCATAAGTCAAAGCAGTTAAAGGCAGTTTTTCTGTTGATTGATATTCGTCATAAACCCTCAGAAAATGATAAGACCATGTATGATTGGATTGTATATAACGGATATCAGCCGATTATTATTGCTACAAAATCAGATAAGCTAAAGAGAAGTCAAATTCAAAAGCAGTTAAAGATTATTAAAGAGGGGCTGGAACTGCCCAAAGGAGCTCAAATTATACCGTTTTCCGCACAGACCAAGCAGGGCAGAGAAGAAATATGGGCTCTTGCCGAGGAGCTTTTATTTGCAGATGTTCAAACGGAAGCATAGAGCGCAGGCGAGAGGGATAGTATGTTAAAAGGAATTATATTTGATATGGACGGGGTATTGATTAATAGTGAGCCATTTCATTTCAGAGTTTGGGAGGAGACGTTAAAAAGGCGGGGAATTCATATAGAATATGAAATTTACAAACCTTGCATCGGCTCTACCATAGGTTTTTTAATGAATTTGCTTCATGAGCATTATGGGATTTCCCGAAATGATGAAAGTCTGATAAAAGAAATGAAGGAAATCAAGGAGGAAATGCTTAAAAAGCAGGGATATCCTCCTTTAATCCCTCATGTAAAAGAACTTCTTCACAGACTTTTTGAGTCCGGTTATGATATGGCAGTGGCTTCCTCTTCTCCGTTAGAATATATTGAAGCCGTAACAGGACACTGGGGAATACAAAAATATTTTAAGCAGCTTGTCAGCGGCGAGTCTGTAAAAAATCCCAAGCCTGCGCCTGATGTGTTTATAAAAACAGCAGAGCTTATGGGGATGAAGTCAAAGGAATGTCTTGTAGTGGAGGACTCCCAAAATGGCTGTAAGGCTGCAAAGGCGGCGGATATGACATGTATGGCTTTTTATAATCCGGACTCAGGAAAGCAGGATTTGGGTTTAGCATCTGTGGTTGTGGAAGGCTTTGAGGAAATAGATAAGAGCTTTGTGGAAAAAATTTACTGTCACAGCCGTCATATCCCTGCACTGGTTTGTGAAACACCCAGACTTCTTATTCGGGAAATGAAAAAAGAAGATATTCCCCGTTTGATGGAAATCTGTGCACAGGAGACATCAAAAGATGCCTGTGAGGGTGTGGCAAAACCGTTGACAGAAGAACTGGAAGGCTTTGAGGCATATCGTACCTATATGTATGAAATGTGCGATATGGGATATTGGTGTGTTGTGAAGAAAGATACAGACGAGATTATAGGACGTGCAGGTGTAGAACCGAAATTCTGGAACAATAATAAAAGTGTGGTAGAATTGGGTTACATTATTGATGAGAATTTCAGGAGGCTGGGCTTTGCTTATGAAGCCTGCAAGGCGATTTTAAAGGTGGCTTATGAAAGAGGCGCTGTTTATTTATATTGCAGAATAAAAGAAGGAAATATACCTTCGTTGAATTTAGCAAAGAAACTGGGCTTTGAGAAAATCGATTATCATCTGCAGGAAGACAGTGAAAATATGCAGGTTTGGAGATATGCTTGCAGAGAAATGGAAAATCAGCTACAATAAGAGAAATCTAAAGAAAGGTTTTTCATATCAGGAAAAGGAAAAGCGATGGAAATTATAAAATCCAGAAAACTAAAATATGAATATGTAAAATATGATGATAACGGACAGCCCTGCGAAAGCTATACCGCAGTGAAGGATGTTGATTTTGATGTAAAGGCAGGACAATTTATTTCAATTTTGGGGCATAACGGCTCAGGAAAGTCTACACTGGCAAAACATATCAATGCGCTGCTGCTTCCGACAGAGGGAAGTATATGGATTGACGGAACAGATACGAAAGCTATGGATGAGCTTTGGAAAATCCGTCAGAAAGCAGGAATGGTTTTCCAAAATCCGGATAATCAGATTATCGGTACGGTAGTGGAAGAGGATGTTGGATTTGGACCTGAAAATATGGGAATACCCACAGGGAAAATATGGAAAAGGGTGGATAAAAGCTTAGAGTCCGTGGGAATGACAGCTTTTCGTCATCGTTCTCCTAACAAGCTGTCAGGAGGACAAAAGCAGCGTGTTGCCATAGCAGGTGTTTTGGCAATGCACCCAAAATGTATTATTTTAGATGAGCCGACGGCAATGCTGGATCCAAATGGCAGAAAAGAGGTTTTAGCAGCTGTTCATGAGCTGAATAAAACAGAGGGCATTACTGTAATTTTAATCACACATTATATGGAAGAGGTTATTGACTCCGATAAGGTTTTTGTGATGGATCAGGGACAGGTTGTGATGGAAGGAACTCCAAGAGAAATTTTCTCAAGAGTAGAGGAATTAAAGAAATATCGTCTTGATGTGCCGCAGGTAACACTTCTTGCCCATGAATTAAAAAAGGCAGGGGTAGACCTTCCAGATGGAATACTTACGACAAAGGAATTGGTGGATAAGCTATGTCATTAAAATTAGAACATGTTACGTACACTTATAATCCAGGAACTGCGTACGAAATGCACGCTTTAAAGGATATTTCCTTAGAAATTCCGGCAGGACAGTTTGTGGGAATTATTGGTCATACAGGAAGCGGAAAATCAACCTTAATCCAGCATTTTAACGGGCTGATGCGCCCTACCTCAGGTATAGTATCTTACAAAGAGGAAAATATCTGGCAGGAAGCGTATTCCTTGAAACGTCTTCGCAGTCAGGTTGGCTTGGTTTTTCAATATCCGGAGCATCAGCTTTTTGAAGCGGATGTTTTATCCGATGTGTGTTTTGGACCGAAAAATCAGGGACTTTCCAACGAGGAAGCAGAGAAAAAGGCAATAGAGGCATTGCAGCAGGTAGGACTGAAAGAAAAATATTATAAGAGCTCTCCTTTTGAACTGTCAGGAGGACAAAAACGCCGAGTTGCCATAGCAGGCGTTTTAGCAATGGAGCCGGAGGTGCTTATTTTGGACGAGCCTACGGCAGGACTTGACCCAAAGGGAAGAGATGAGATTTTAGACCAGATTGCTTATCTTCATGACCGGAGAAAGATTACCGTTATTCTGGTTTCCCACAGTATGGAGGATATTGCCAGATATGTAGAACGTATTCTGGTAATGAACAAGGGCGAAAAAGCTTTTGACGGTACACCGAAGGAGGTCTTTGCACATTATAAAGAGCTGGAACAGATTGGGCTTGCAGCTCCTCAGATTACGTATATTATGAATGAACTTCAGGAAGCAGGGCTTCCCTGTGACTGTTCTGCGATTACCGTGGAGGAAGCAAAGGCAAGTATTTTAAAGGCACTGGAGAAAAGAAAAAATGATTAGAGATATTACCATAGGACAATATTATCCCGCAGACTCTGTTCTGCACCGTCTGGACCCCAGAACGAAATTTATTGGTACGTTTATTTATCTGGTTTCTCTTTTTGTAGCAGACTCTTTTTGGGGATATGTGATTGCCACCTGTTTTTTGGCAGGGTTGATTATTTTATCAAAAGTACCCGTAAAATTCATGCTCAAGGGTCTGAAGCCGCTGTTTATTATTCTGTTAATTACAGTAGCGTTTAACTTATTTTTAGTACCGGGAGAGGTTATCTGGAGCTTTGGATTTTTGAAGCTTACCAGAGAAGGTATTGCACAGGCAATTAAAATCGGTATTCGATTGATTTATCTGGTTATCGGTTCTTCTATTATGACATTGACGACCACACCAAACCAGCTTACAGACGGATTAGAAAGAATTTTACATCCGTTAAATAAAATTCATGTGCCGGTACATGAAATTTCTATGATGATGTCCATTGCACTGCGCTTTATTCCTATTTTATTGGAGGAAACCGATAAGATTATGAAGGCACAGATTGCACGTGGAGCAGATTTTGAAAGCGGTAATTTAATTCAGAAGGCAAAAGGATTAATTCCACTGTTAGTTCCATTGTTTATCTCAGCTTTTCGCCGTGCGGATGATTTGGCAATGGCAATGGAAGCAAGATGTTATCATGGTGGTGATGACAGGACACAGATGAAGCCTCTTGTTTATAAAAGCAGAGACTATGTAGCTTACGGTATTGCGGTGGTTTATCTGGCGATTGATATTGCCGTTCGTGTGCTTCTGTAAGCAGAGGAGTATATTATGAAACGTGTAAAGCTGACAGTTGCTTATGATGGAACAAATTATTGCGGTTGGCAGGTGCAGCCCAATGGCATAACCGTTCAAGAGGTTTTAAATCAGTGTTTATCTGAGTTTACAGGAGAGAATATTGAAACTATTGGAGCCAGCAGGACAGATGCAGGGGTTCATGCTTTGGGAAATGTAGCGGTATTTGATACGGAAATGAGAATGCCGGGAGATAAATTTTCTTTTGCATTAAATCAAAGGCTGCCGGAGGATATTCGTATTCAGAAATCAGAGGAAGTGGACGCTGATTTTCATCCCCGCTATGTAAAAAGCCAAAAAACCTATGAATATCGGATTTTAAATTGCCGTTTTCCAATTCCAACAGAGAGGTTTTACTCTCATTTTACCTATATTCCATTAGATGTAGATAAGATGAAAGAGGCTGCATCTTATCTGATAGGAGAACATGATTTTAAGAGCTTTTGCGGTACAGGCGCACAGGTGAAAACCACGGTACGAACAGTAAAAGAAATCCAAATTGAGAAAAGCGGAGATAGAATTACAATTCGCATTACAGGAGAAGGTTTCTTATACAATATGGTTCGAATTATAGCCGGAACACTTATGGATATTGGCGGAGGACTGTACCCACCTGAGAAAATGAAGGAAATTCTGGAGGCAAAAGATAGAAAAAAGGCAGGACCAACAGCGCCTGCTAGGGGACTTACCTTGATGAAAATACAATATTTTTAAAATGAAAAGAGACTGTTACATGAAAGGATGACCAAGAGTATTCTTGATAGGACTTTCATGTAACAGCCTTTTTGTAAATTAGTGAGGTTTAAAGCCTTCTCCCAATACTTCATTGGACTCCATGATGATAATGAAGGCTTTTGGGTCAATTTCTTTTACTGCATTTCGGATGATATACATCTGTTTATTATTACAGGCACACATAACCACATCTTTGTTCTCACCGGAATAACTGCCTTCTGCTTTTAAGAAAGTAGCGCCCCTGGCAGTGACTTCATCGATTTTCTGTGCAACCTCTTTGGCATAATCTGTAACAATCAGCGTCATTTTTCCCGCATCAATGCCATACATTACCTTATCTACAACGGTTGATAAAAGAAAACTGATAATCATACCATAAATCAAGCTGTCGATATCTTTGGAAACAATGGCAGTTCCTAAAAGTACAATTAAAGCATCCATCACAAAGGCAATTTTTCCCAAAGTCAGATGAGGATTTAAAGCTTTCAAAGTCAACATAATAAAATCTGCACCTCCCGTAGAGGAGTCACGCATATAAATCAGTGCAAATCCAAGACCGGATAAAACACCGGTACAAATCGCTGCCAACATTCTGTCACCCTGATAGACAGGAAACAGCGGTGCGGCATAGTCCATGAGAAAGGATGTAATTATGATTGTTCGCAGGGAACGGAGAAAAAAATCACGTCCTAAAATACGAAAACAGCAAAGTGCAATGGGAATATTTAAGAGTAAAGCTACTTTACCAATTGGAAGTCCCCACAGATGGTAGAAGATTAAGGCTATTCCGTTAAGCCCCACAACAGGAAATTCTGATGCGGCGGCAAAGTTATATGTGGCAAGTGCAATCAATACACCGCCTAAAATATCGATAGAAATATCTATGCTCCATTTTTTTACATACCACATAGTTGGATAATTTTTTTTCATAATGATGCCCTCCTTTGGCTGAAAAGAAAAAGCGTGTACGAATTATACAAATATAATCCGCAAACGCTCTTTTCCACTACTAGTATACACAAAAAAAGTGAAAAAGGTCAAGTGGTTAAAAAAATTAGTACAGAAAAAGAGGTCAAGTCTGGAGAAAATATTATTTGTTTGCTATACTATGTTTTATAGAATTCCTCTGTAAAGTGGAGGAAAAATATGAATACATTATTAAAAAATCTTACAATCAAAAATAACTTTATGTTTGCAGCAGTGATGTCAGATGAGGAAAACTGTAAGGGATTTTTGGAACGTGCTCTTTCTATTAAAGTTGAGCATGTAGAAATCAGTACAGAGAAAAACATTGTTTACCATCCGGAGTATAAAGGAGTTCGTCTGGATGTTTATGCAAAAGATGAAAACAATACCCGCTATAATATAGAAATGCAGGTATTAAAACAACCGGCATTAGGACGCAGAAGCCGTTACTATCAAAGTCAGATGGATATGGAGCTTTTGGCAAAAGGATGTGAATATGCAGAATTGCCTGACAGTTATGTGATTTTTCTCTGCGACTTTGATCCTTTCGGAGAAGGAAAATATCGTTATACTTTTCGTACAATCTGTGAGGAAGCGGAGAAAGCTTCTCTAAAAGACGGGCGGTGTATTGTGTTTTTAAATACTTGCGGAAGAAATGAAGAAAATATACCACAGGAATTACTTTCTTTTCTGAAATTTGTGCATGCAGACTTAAAAGAAAGCCAGAAAGACTTTCAAGATGATTATGTAAGACAGGTACAGAAACCAGTTACAGATATTAAAGCAAGCAGGGAAATGGAGGAGAGATTTATGCTTTTGGAAGAGTTGCTAAAAGACGAACACAGGCAAGGCGTTCAGGAGGGCATTCAAAAAGGTATTCAAAAAGGTGAACTAAAAGCGACAAGAGAAATACTTGAAATGACGCTGGTAAAATTTGGACAATTACCAGACGATTTTTTAAAAACGTTACATGAACAGCAAGATACGGGGATAATCAAAAGTTGGATACAGACAGCATTAACAGTGCAGTCGTTGGATGAATTTATTTCTAAAATATGCTAATACAGTGAATAATAAGTAAACGCTACATTGACTTGTCTAATTAGCCATTTGCTGCGTTGCTGTCAATCAGCGTAGCCGCCACTATGTTTCATTCTTCCGTCTTGCATCTGGAGTAATTATTCCGCGTCAATATAGCAGAAATTTATTTTTCGCTATACTAGTCAAAAATCAAGTCAAAATACCTGCAAATCTTTGTGAGTTATTTATCACAGAAGATTTGCAGGGAAATCAAAAACATTTCAACGCCGTTTCAGGCAAAAATTCAAAAAAACAGAGGAATTCTATTTTAAATTTTATTGTTTAATATAAGAAGTATGAGAGAAAAAGAAAGATTATTGTAAAAGATTTAGAAGATGTGGTATAATGATTGCACAGAGTGCAAACCAAGCCGATATAATCGGCTTGCCGTCGCAAGGCGTCGGATTATACCGTCAAGCTACGGCTTGAAAAGTAAATACCCTAAAGGGTGCTTCCTTTTCTGCGCACGTAGTATAATGATTGCACAGAGTGCAAACCAAGCCGATATAATCGGCTTGCCGTCGCAAGGCGTCGGATTATACCATCAAGCCAATAAAATATTTTGTAAGGAGATTTTAACATGAGTCAGGAAAAAGTAGATAGATATAAAAAAGAGAAAGCAAATCGTGTCAAAATCCAAAAGAAGGAGAAAAGGGTTTTATTTTTAGAAAAGTGTGCGATTGCCGCTGTTTGTGTAGCAGCAGTAGGCTGGATTGGATATTCCGCATATAATCTGGCAATGAGACCGGATCCAAATGAAGAACAGGAAGTTGTTACAACAGAAATGGATGTTACAGCTTTAAATGATTATTTGGCAGGACTTTCCGCAGAAGAAGCAAAATAAATAAAAGGGTGAGTTTATGGAGAACCGTACAATACAAGAGCTTTTTTCAAGAAAATCCGTAAGAGTCTTTTCTGATGAAAAGATTACGGAAGAAGAAAAAAGATTAATTTTAGAAGCAGCAATACAAGCGCCCACGGCGGGAAATATGTCTCTGTTCAGTATTCTCGATATTCAGTCTCAGGAGATTAAGGATGTTCTTGCAAAGAGATGTGATAACCAGAATTTTATTGCAGAAGCGCCTGTGGTACTGGTGTTTCTGGCGGATTATCAGAGATGGTGTGACGTATTGGAAAGCTATGAAATGACAATTCCGCCAATGGGAGAAGGGGACTTATTTTTAGCAATGCAGGACTGTATCATTGCGGCACAGAATGCAGTTGTGGCATCAGAGTCTATGGGAATAGGTTCCTGCTATATCGGAGATATTCTGGAGAATTATGAGGATAATCAAAAGCTTCTGAATTTACCGAAATATGTGCTGCCTGTTTCTATGCTGGTTTTGGGAAGACCCACGAAACAGCAGAAAAACCGAACAAAGCCGGAACGTTTTAAAGTGGAAGATATCGTTTTTACAGATACTTATCCGGATAAAGATACAGAAGAAACAAGGGAAGTGTTTAAGCGAAAACTAAATGTAGGTGATGCGGAATTGAAGCAGCGTCTTGAGGGATACAGCAAAAGAAAATTTGAAGCTGAGTTTCGTATGGAAATGAACCGTTCATCTAAGGCAATGATAAAGAGCTGGAATAAGTAAAGAGTACAAAAATAGCACCGCATAGGCGGTGCTATTTTCTCATTAGAATATTCTAAATGCCGAAAAATTATAATTTTTCAACGTTAGCAGCCTGCATTCCGCGAGCGCCTTCTGTTAAATCATAACTTACAGCCTGACCTTCTTCTAAAGATTTGAAGCCTTCTCCATTGATTGCAGAGAAATGTACGAAAACGTCCTGTCCGTCTTCTCCTGTGATAAATCCGTATCCTTTTTCTGCGTTGAACCATTTAACAGTTCCCTTGTTCATAGTGTTACCTCCATAAAAATAAAAATGGCTGGATAAAAAATTAAATGGTCTTTAGAGATAATATTATGTATAAAAATGATAATACTCTCTCTAAAAACCATTTAATACTAATATCCAATATATCTTTGACATGATTAGTATATTCCTTCGATGTGTAAAAGTCAAGGGAAAAGTGTAATTGACGAAAGAAAATGTGTGTGTTACTATTTATATAATAATCAGAAAGGATATGAAAATCTATGAAAATACTGATTAAAAAAGGACGTATTTTAAACCCATCAGACCAGACCGATAAAATCGGCGATATTCTTGTTGAAGATGGTGTGATTAAGGAAATGAAAGAAGAGATAGAGTGTAAGGAAACACCTGAGAAAATTATTGATGCCAAAGGTTGTTACATAATGCCGGGACTGATTGATTTGCATGTACATTTGCGTGACCCGGGACTGACTTATAAAGAAGACGTTGTAACCGGTGCAAAGGCAGGGGCAAAAGGTGGATTTACTACAATTTTAGCAATGCCTAACACAAAACCGGTAATTGATTGCGCTGACAGAGTAAATTATGTACACAACAAAGCAAAAGAACTTGCTCCTATTCATGTTCTTCAGGTCGGAGCTGTAACAAAGCAGCAAAAAGGAGAAGAACTGGCAGATATTGAAGGGATGATAAAAGCCGGAATTCCGGCAATCAGCGAAGACGGAAAATCCGTAATGAATACCAGAATTTATAAAGAAGCAATGCAGATTGCAGCAGACCATAATATTCCGGTGTTTGCCCATTGTGAAGACCAGAATATGGTAAACGGCGGCTGCGTAAATGAAGATGAAAAATCAAAAGAGCTGGGACTTCCGGGTATCAGCAATGCAGTAGAAGATATTATTGTAGCAAGAGATATTATGCTTGCAAAAGAGACAGGTGCAAGTCTGCATTTATGTCATTGTTCTACAAAGGACAGTGTGCGTATGATTGAACTTGCCAAGGAAGAAAAGCTTCCTGTTACAGGTGAAGTCTGCCCACATCATTTTATTTTAACATCAGATGATGTGGTTGCAGGTGATGCTAATTATAAAATGAATCCGCCTCTGCGTACAAAAGAGGACAGAGATGCACTGGTAAAAGGATTAAAAGATGACATTTTTGACGTAATCAGCACAGACCATGCGCCACACAGCAGAGAAGAAAAACAGCGTTCCATGACAGAAGCGCCATTTGGTATAGTAGGCTTGGAAACGGCAGTGCCTCTTACTATGACAGAGCTGGTACACAAAGGAATTTTAACACCAATGCAGATGGCTGAAAAAATGAGCTATAATCCGGCAAAGATTATTCACTCAGACAGAGGTCGTCTGGAAGTGGGAAGTCCTGCGGATATTACGATTATTGATCCGGAAAAAGAATATGTAATTGACAGCAAAACTTTTGAGTCAAAAGGAAAAAATACACCGTTTAACGGAAGAAAAGTAAAAGGTATGGTAAAGGCTACGATTTGTGACGGTGAAATTGCGTATATAGAAGAGTAAAAGAAAAGAGTAAGAAAGAAGAACTATTGGAGGAGAAATCATGATTAACAAACTGACTGCGAAAATTCAGAAAACAAAAGCGCCGATTGTGGTGGGCTTAGATCCAATGTTAAATTACATTCCAAAACACATTCAGGAAAAGGCATTTAAAGAATTTGGGGAAACTTTAGAAGGAGCTGCGGAAGCAATCTGGCAGTTTAATAAAGAAATCGTAGATAAAACATACGATTTAATTCCGGCAGTAAAACCACAGATTGCTATGTATGAGCAGTTCGGAATTCCGGGAATTATGGCTTTTAAGAAAACAGTAGATTACTGTAAATCCAAAGACCTTGTAGTAATCGGAGATATTAAGCGTGGAGATATTGGTTCCACTTCTGCAGCTTATGCAACCGGTCATATTGGAAAAGTGCAGATTGGAGCAAATAAAATTGCGCCGTTTGACGAAGATTTTGTTACCTTAAATCCATACATGGGAGCAGACAGTATTACACCGTTTATTGATGTATGCAAAGAAGAAAAGAAAGGACTTTTCATTCTTGTTAAAACCTCCAATCCTTCCAGCGGAGATTTTCAGGACCAGATGGTGGGAGACAGACCTGTATATGAATTAGTAGGAGAGAAGGTTGCACAGTGGGGAGAAACCTGCATGGGTGACGATTATAGCTATGTTGGCGCTGTTGTTGGCGCTACTTATCCTGAAATGGGAAAAACACTCAGAAAAATTATGCCAAAGGCTTATATTCTTGTTCCGGGCTACGGCGCTCAGGGCGGACAGGGCAAGGATTTAGTTCATTTCTTCAATGAAGATGGTTTAGGCGCTATTGTAAATTCTTCTCGTGGAATTATTGCAGCTTATAAACAGGAAAAATATGCAAAATTTGGAGAGGAAAACTTTGCAGATGCGTCAAGAGCAGCAGCAGAGGATATGATTGCAGATATTGCAGGAGCATTGGAAGCTGCAAAATAAGGAGAAGAAACATGGCAAAATTAAAAATGACAAGTACCGTGGTAAGTCAGGAAATGATAGCAACAGATATTTACAGTCTGTGGCTTCGTGCGGAGGAAATTGCAGTACAGGCAAAGCCAGGACAATTCATTTCAGTGTATTGCAAGGACTCTGGAAAAATTCTTCCAAGACCAATCAGTATTTGTGAAATTGATAAGGAAAAAGGAATGCTTCGCATTGTGTATCGAATTGCAGGAGAAGGTACAAAGGAATTTTCTTCTCTTGTAAGCGGAGATACAATAGATATTTTAGGCCCATTGGGAAATGGATTTCCGATGGAAGAAGTCAAAGGGAAAAAAGTGTTTATGATGGGTGGAGGAATTGGTATTCCTCCAATGGTACAGACTGCAAAAGAAGCAGAAGCAGATGTAACAATTATTGCCGGTTATCGTAATAGTGAGATTTTCCTGCAGGAAGATTTAGAAAAAAATGGCCGTCTTGTAGTTGCTACAGAAGATGGAAGTGTAGGAACAAAAGGAAATGTTATGGATGCTATTCGTGAGAATAATCTTACTGCTGATGTGATTTTTGCCTGTGGTCCAACACCAATGCTGCGTGCAATCAAGAATTATGCTGAGGAAAATAATATCCTTTGCTACATTTCTATGGAAGAAAGAATGGCATGCGGAGTGGGTGCATGTCTGGCGTGTGTATGTAAATCAAAAGAAGTAGACCATCATTCTCATGTACATAATAAGCGAATTTGCAAGGACGGACCGGTCTTTTTAAGTACGGAGGTGGAACTGTAATGAATACAAAAGTAAAGATTGCCGGGATTGAATTGAAAAATCCGGTTATGACAGCCTCAGGTACTTTTGGCTCAGGAGCAGAGTACAGCGAGTTTGTGGACTTAAATGAATTAGGCGCAGTAGTGACAAAAGGTGTTGCCAATGTAGCTTGGCCGGGAAATCCCACACCCAGAATTGCAGAAATTCACAGCGGTATGATGAATGCCATCGGGCTTCAAAATCCGGGAATGGAAGTGTTCTGTGAAAGAGATTTACCTTATCTTCAGCAGTTTGATACAAAAGTAATTGTAAATGTATGCGGACACGCACCGGAAGAATATCTGGCAGTAGTAGAACGTTTGGCGGATGAGCCGGCAGATATGCTGGAAATCAATATTTCCTGCCCAAATGTAAATGCGAATTTCCTTGCGTTTGGACAAGACCCAAAGCATGTGGAGGAGCTTACTGCACAGATTAAAAAAATTGCAAAACAGCCGGTAATTATGAAATTGACACCGAATGTTACCGATATAGCAGAAATTGCAAGAGCAGCAGAAGCAGGTGGAGCAGATGCAGTTTCACTTATCAATACACTGACGGGTATGAAAATTGATATTAACAGAAGAACTTTTGCACTTGCTAATAAGACAGGCGGTGTTTCCGGTCCATGTGTAAAACCAATCGCAGTACGTATGGTTTATCAGGTTGCACAGGCTGTCAACATTCCGATTATCGGAATGGGCGGTATCCAGAATGCAGAGGATGCTCTGGAATTTATTATGGCAGGCGCTACGGCAGTATCAATCGGAACTGCAAACTTTACCAATCCTTATGCAACGATAGAAACAATCAGAGGCATTGAGGCTTATATGGAAAGAAATAAAATTGAAGATATCCGAGAGTTAATCGGAGTTGTAAAATAAAGATGAGGGAGGCTGTAACCTGTGAATACACAGGCAGCCTCCTATTGCTATAAAAAGGGGTGGTGAAATGCTTCCAAACAGAGAACTTGCAATACAGGAATTAAAAATTGCAGGAGAGAAAAATCCGGGGCTTTGGACAGCACATTCTTATCATGTGGCAGAGGTAGTAGAATTGATTGCAGAAGCCTGTGGAAATTTAGATACAGAAAAGGCTTTTGTATGTGGACTGCTTCATGATATCGGAAGACGAACGGGAATTGCACAGTTGAGACATACCATTGACGGCTATGATTATGCTATTTCCAAGGGATGGGATGAGGTGGCAAGAGTATGTCTGACACATTCCTTTCCGGTAAAAGATATCGAAGCGGATATTGGAAAGAAAGATATACGCCCGGAGCAATATGAATTTATAAAAAATTATCTGGAACAGATGGAGTATGATGATTATGATAAACTGATTATTTTATGTGATGCTTTGGCAGATGCAAAGGGTTTTTGTATTTTAGAGAAGAGATTTGTTGACACAGCAAGGCGATATGGATTTTATCCTTTTTCTCTGGATAGGTGGAATAATACCTACAAATTTAAGGAATATTTTGAAGAATGTATGGGTAAATCCATTTATACTGTGCTGCCGGAGATTGAGAAATGTATTTATATGTAAAGGAGAAAAGCGTATGTGGATAATTTTAGGAATTAGTGCCGTAATTACAGCACTACTTAATTTGATTTTTTTATTCATGGGAAAATCAGTACGTTGGTTAGGATTTTTAAGCTTTTCGCTTACAGCATTGACTGTGTGTGCAATTTATCAGTTAGCAGCAGGTTCAGTGATACAGGAGGATTGGAGTGCATTAGCGGATACAGCACCTACTATGGAAAAATTTACATGGATATTTACAGTATTATCTATGGTAATCAATGGAATTTCATTATGGAAATCAGGTGTTAAAAAGTGAGAGATTTTATAGATTTTGTTAAAGATATAGTAACCATACTAGTCGGCGGTATAATTGAGAACCGGGCAGAAATAAAAGTCAGTGAAAAAAGAAGGGAGTTCTTTAAACATAAGGGTAATAAAATATCGGCGCTTTTCTTTTACGGTTCAGTGATAGCAGCTGTGGTACTGGCAATATTTGGAATTATTGAACTTGTAAAAGGAAAAGCATTGGGAGTTATATTACTTGTTGGCGGAATTGGTTTAGGTTTATTTTTAATAGTGGAATGGGGTGCAGCAGAATAAAATGGTTGTTTTAATTACAGGGGCGTCTCATACGGGTAAAACTTTATTGGCACAAAAGTTGTTGGAAAAATATAAGTATTCGGTTCTTTCGATTGACTTGTTAAAAATGGGATTAATTCGGAGTAAAAATACAGATTTGACACCGAAAGATGACGAAGAATTGGGATTTTATCTATGGAAAATTGTTAAGGAAATTGTAAAAACAGCAGTAGAAAATAAACAAAATTTGATTGTAGAGGGCTGTTACATTCCATTTACATGGAAACAGGATTTTACAGAAGAATATTTAAAAGATATTCTGTATCAAGTATGGAAAAATAGGAAGTTATTATAAGAAAAATGGGAAAATAAATAGGAAATCCTTCTAAAATTTGATATAATAAAATTAGAAAAGGAGTTTTTTGCAGCAGGTGAAAGGAGGAAAACAGATGCGTAAAAGAAAAAACAGACAAAAAATATTTTGTATAGGTTTCGCATTTTGCCTATGGATTTCCGGTTTTACAATGGTATCAGCAGATAATGCTTCCGGGATGGATAAGAGCTATATAAAAAACTTTACATGCACAAACAATATTGGAAATACAAAAATAGAGCTAAATGTTTCGGCGGATGTCTGGTCTGATGGACCTTATGCACAAATTAACAAAATTATAGGAAATGACTTAAATGTAACATCAGATATTCCTTACATAGAATTTGAAGATTATAATATAGATGTCTGGAGTGCCGAGGGTACTTATCCAACTACAAGACTTTTTTATACTTATAACGGGACATTAAAGGTCAAAGTGACAGATGCTACACCAACAGTTGTAATAGAAGAATTAGAGAAAGAAGGTTTTTGCGGTGGTGAACCTGTTTCTGGCATTACGGAGTATATAAAGAATATTGATGAATGTGGAGAAATCCAGTTATATCAGTAAGGAAAGTTTGAATATATGAAAACTTCAAAATGAAAACAAAAGTGAAAGAGTTGCGTACAGAAGGCAAAATGACACAACAACAGTTGGCAGATTTGGTTCATGTATCATCAAGGACTATCATTTCTATTGAGAAAGGACAATATAATCCTTCATTAATGCTTGCATATCGTATGGCAATGGTTTTTGGAGTAAGTGTAGAAGAATTGTGTTGCTTAAAAGAAAACAAAGAATTGGAGGATAAGGAATATGAAGATTTATAATAAAAAGACATTTATGTCCGGAGTATTCCTGATAGTTTTAGGTGTGCCGACTTTAATTATAAATATATTAGAAAAAGACGTAGATGTAAATATCGTTATTTTAGCTGTAACGTTATCTGCATTTGGGTTCAGCTCTGTGATACGAAGTATATCATGTAAAAAGACAAAAGAAGATAAATTGGACGAGTTAGATGAAAGAAACTGTCTGATTAAATTGAAAGTTCAAAGTAAATCGTTTCAGATAACGCAGATAGTATCTTTTGTACTTATGTTTTTTTTATTAGTGATGGGGAAAGTATCAGGCAATAAAGAGTTTATTATTATGGGAGTAGGTATAGCATTTGCACTGTGTGTTTTAATGTTTTCAGAACTTTGTACATCTATGTATTATGAACTTAAAAATTAGCGAGTTCTATTTGCAGAAAACATGTATAATTTAACACAAAAGCTAGAATTGTATTCGGAGGGATTGCAAGTGATTTATGATTTGATGTATATAGAATTAAAAACAGGATATTCTGATGACGGACCGGCGTGGATTGGATATGTGAAGACTTCACAAAGTAAAAAGACAATTTATTTTAACGACCATGCTTTTCAGAAATATATAGGGAATTATTCTAATTATATAGACGTTGAGACTGGCGACGAATATTGGATTTCTGGTTTGAAAAGGAGAGAGAGTAATAGGCACTGGGCAGGACATGGTAAAATTATGATTGACCAAAGAGCTGTGAAGGAGTATCTTTCGCTAATTGGAGAGAAAGAATTATCATTAAATTGGTTTGAGGTGGTGGAGATAGAAGATAAATTTCCTATTGAGAGAATAAGAAAATTATTAAACAAAAAGGATAGTGATAAATAAGAAGAAAGAATTTATGCAATATCTATTGATAATTATTGTAGGTATTTTTAAGCCTGTTCTTTGATTGAAATAACAGGAAATATGTGATAGAATTGAGAAGATTTAAAAGCTCTTTTTTATGGTGTAAAAATGGTGTACTAAGGGATAAAAATAGAAAATAAGGGCGAGAAAAGCCTATAAATACGGAGGTTTTAGAAGATATGGAAACATATAAACAGGAATTTATTGATTTTATGGTGGAAAGTGATGTTTTAAAATTCGGAGAATTTACCTTGAAAAGCGGTAGAAAATCTCCTTTCTTTATGAATGCAGGAGCTTATGTAACAGGTTCTCAGTTAAAAAGATTAGGCGAATACTACGCAAAAGCTATTCATGACAAATACGGGGATGATTTTGACGTATTATTTGGACCGGCTTACAAGGGAATTCCAATCAGCGTTGTAACAGCTATTGCTTACAGTGAATTATATGGAAAAGAAGTACGCTACTGCTCGGACCGTAAGGAAGAAAAAGACCATGGCGCAGATAAGGGAAGCTTTTTGGGAAGTAAGCTGCAGGATGGAGACAGAGTAGTGATGATTGAAGACGTAACAACTTCCGGAAAATCTATGGAAGAAACTGTTCCAAAGGTAAGAGGAGCAGCAAATGTGGAAATCGTAGGTCTGATGGTTTCTTTAAACCGTATGGAAAAAGGAAAAGGCGACAAAAGCGCTCTTGATGAAATCAAAGAAACTTACGGATTTGAAACAAATGCTATTGTAACAATGGAAGAGGTAGTAGAGCATTTATACAACAGAGAATGTAATGGCAGGGTTGTAATTGATGACAAGACAAAAGAAGCCATTGACGCATACTACCAAATCTACGGAGTAAAATAATCAGAAAAGGAAGTGTTCCTAAATGAATGAAAAGGTTTATAAAACCATGACACGATGCGGTGCGGGGAGCATTGCAGTAGGAATAATTGTGCTGGTTACAGGCATTACCACAGGGATTTTAATGCTGGTAAGCGGAGCAAGATTATTAAAAAGAAAGTCAGAAATTACATTTTAATGTGTAGGACAAAAGAGGGCGGGGGAATGGGTTCTCCCGTCTTTATGTTATTTTAGAAAAATAAGGGGTTAAAATTGAATAAAAATGTGAAGAAAAAAATAAAAACATTCAGTACCATTTTATTTGTGCTGTATCTTTTTTTGCTGATTTATCTTCTTTTCTTTGCAGAGCGATTTGGTATACAGAGCTTTGAGGAAAGAGAATATCATTATAATCTGGTATTTCTTCAGGAAATCAAACGATTTTGGACGTATAGGGAACAGTTGGGTGTGTGGCCGGTTGTATTGAACTTGTTGGGGAATGTTGTGGGATTTATTCCGTTTGGATTTATTCTTCCCATTATCCATAGAGATACAAGAAATTTTTTCTTTATCACATTTTCAGGTTTTGCACTGAGTCTTTGTGTGGAAACCATACAGTTAGTTACAAAGCTGGGATGCTTTGATGTAGATGATTTGATTATGAATACACTAGGTGCGGCATTGGGATACATATTTTTTGCCGTTAGCTATTTCATATATAAAAGAACAAAAAGGAGAAACAAGTAATGGCAAAGAAGAAAAATAAATATTCTTTTGCAAAAAAGAAACATTCAGGACAGGGAATTGCTTCAACGGTTTTTGCAGGAATTTCTCTGGGGATTTTTTGTGCCGCCGCATTATGTGCTTTGATTTTTCATGGAAAAGGCGGTATGTATCTGGGGGCATTGGGACTGATTGCCATTGGTCTTTCCGCTTATGGATTTGTTGTGGGATTAAAAAGCTTTTCTGAGAAAAACAGAGACCAGCTTTTTTGTAAAATCGGAGCAGTAGGAAACGGGGTGCTTATGGTTATCTGGCTGGCACTTTTCTTAGTTGGAATTTCTTAATAACAGAAAGGCAGGATAAAGATATGGAAGAACGTTTGAAAAAACAGATGGAATTTTTATTGGAAGTGGATAAGGAAAAATTTATTGGCCGGCAGACTTATTTATCAGACGGAATTCGAAAGGAAAATGACGCAGAACACGCATGGCATTTAGCTTTGACAGCAGCGCTTTTGGCAGAATATTCTGAGGAAAAGATTGATTTGGCAAAAACCATGCTTATGGTGCTGGTTCATGATTTAGTAGAAATCGATGCTGGTGATACTTATGCCTATGATGCAGTTGGAAATCAGACAAAGAGGGAAAGAGAATTAAAGGCAGCAGACAGAATTTTTAATATCTTACCGGAAGATCAGGCAAAAATGTTAAGGTTACTGTGGGACGAATTTGAAGAGCAGCAGACACCGGAGGCAAAATTCGCTCATGTTTGTGATAATATTCAGCCTTTAATGTTAAATCACGCCACTGGCGGAAAATCATGGAGAGAGCGTGGAATAAAGAAATCACAGGTACTAAAAAGAAATGAACGCACAGGGGAAGGGTCAAAAACCATGGAGTCTTATGTGCATGAAATTATAGATTTAAATGTAGAAAAGGGGAATTTAAAAGATGAATGATGTGTTTTTTGAAGAACGCTATGCTTTAATGAGGGGAAGAATTCAGGAAATTCAAAAAGAAGAGGTAGTAAAAGAACCTTATGGTGAATATTTCAGAAAAACAGCAGATTTTATTCTGATGGTGGATAACTTGTATGAAAAGATACAAAAAGGCTGGTTAGACAGCGCCTCACAAAAAGAATTGGAAGAAAATAATCATGCTCTGTATAAGGATATCTTGCCGGAAAATTATGGTGCTTCCTATGGAAATCCTGCTTATGCACAAAAAATGCTGGGAGAAGAGTTTGGTGTATTATTAAGTTTTCTGTATGCAGAAATTCGTGGAATGGTTGTTTTTGTTTATGAGAAACGCCTTTTTGATATGACCGTTGTTTTGGAGCTTTTTGTGCAGATTTATAATCTCTTTGAGGAAGAAGAAATATCTGCAAAGGATGTAAAAGATGCTATTTATTGGTATATCAGTGATTACAGTGACGAAATGGTAGGATACAGAGTCAGAGAAGGAATTGACCCGTCTTTGGATTTTGCTGCAAAAATTATCTGTGACAGCGATTTGACAGACCTTCGTTATTTATATAAATTCGGGGAATATATTACAGAAAATGAAATCGGTATGGCGAATTTCCTAAATACTCTGCCGGAGGAAAAAATTCAGGCAATGGCAAGAACCTTTACAGAAGGATACAGAGAAGGTTTTGTCTTAGGAGGAAAGGATATTACAAAGAAAAAGACTGTAAATATTCGCTTTCAGCTGGGGTTTGAGCGGATTGTAAAAGAAGAAATCAGACAGTTTGCGGAAATGGGTTTACAGCCTGTTATTTACCGAAGCGCTGTTCACTCTGTAAATAAAAAACAGCATCATAGAATTGGATATTATGGGGCAATTCCAAATCAGCAGTTTGAATATGACCATAAGGATGATGCTGCACTGTATTTAGACCATGAATTTATTCAGAGAAAGCTGAGAGTTTTACAGGTGGCTTATGAGCAGGTGAAGGAGCTGGCGGCTGTTCACGGAGGTCCGGCATGTATGGAAACCTTTGGCGAAAACCCTTTTGTACCGAAAAAAACAAAGGAAGCCTGCACTTTAACATCACATCAGCAAAAGCTTCAGGTATCTTATGACAATGAGTCCGGTCAGATTGTAAACCGCTATATTAAGGGAGAAGAGAGAAGCTTTACTATTATTGCATATCCGGTAAAAGAAATCGGAGAAAAATTTGAGGAGATTTTTGAAGAAACTGTAAAATTAAATACACTGGATAATGAATTATACAGAAAAATTCAGCAGAGTATCATTGACGCATTAGACAGAGGAATTTGTGTGCATATTCTGGGAAAGGGAGAGAATGAAACAGATTTAACAGTTTCTCTTCATACACTGGAAAATCCGGAAAAGCAGACTAATTTTGAAAACTGTGTAGCAGATGTAAATATTCCGGTGGGTGAAGTCTTTACATCACCGATGCTCAAGGGTACAAACGGAACTTTGGCAGTATCCAGAGTATTTTTAAATGGTTTGGAATACAGAGGGCTGAAGCTTCTTTTTAAGGACGGAAGGATTGCAGAATATACTTGTAAAAACTTTGAAACAGAAGAAGAGAATAAAAGCTTTTTAAAAGAAAATCTTCTTCACCATCATGAAACACTTCCTCTTGGAGAATTTGCAATCGGAACAAATACGACTGCTTATGTAATGGCACAGAAATATAATATTGCACACTTACTTCCGATTTTGATTGCAGAAAAAATGGGACCACACTTTGCGGTGGGAGATACCTGTTATAGTTGGTCAGAGGATACAGCTGTGTATAATCCTGATGGAAAAGAAATTATTGCAAGAGATAATGAAGTTTCCATTTTGAGAAAAGAAGATATCAGTAAGGCGTATCTGGGTTGCCATACGGATATTACCATTCCTTATGATGAATTAGATAAAATCTGGGTGGAAATAGAAAATGGCGAAAACATTGAAATTATCCGTGACGGAAAATTTGTGTTAGAGGGTACAGAAAAATTAAATGAACCTTTCTGCGGATAATATAAAGAAAAAGGGTTTTGCAGTTGACATTATTTGTAACAATATGTAAAATTGTGCTGTACAATAAAATATACAGCATAAGCTGAATTTAATTTAAAGGAGAACAATCATGGCAAAAGTTGGAATTGTTATGGGCAGTGACTCAGATATGCCTGTTATGAGCAAAGCGGCAGATATGTTGGAGAAATTCGGAATTGAATATGAAATGACTATTATTTCTGCCCACAGAGAACCGGATGTATTCTTTGAATATGCAAAAACAGCAGAAGAAAAAGGATTTAAAGTTATTATTGCGGGAGCAGGTATGGCAGCACATCTTCCAGGTATGTGTGCAGCAATCTTCCCAATGCCGGTTATCGGTATCCCAATGCATACAACTTCTTTAGGAGGAAGAGATTCTCTGTACTCTATCGTTCAGATGCCTTCCGGTATTCCTGTTGCAACTGTTGCAATTAATGGAGGAGCAAATGCAGCAATTCTGGCAGCCAAGATTTTAGCTACTTCAGATGAGGCATTATTGCAGAAATTAAAAGATTACAAAGAAGAATTAAAAGATCAGGTTGTTGCAAAAGATGCAAAATTACAGGAAGTAGGATATAAAAATTATAAATAAAAGCAGGGAAATGAAACGGAGGAAGAAAGAAAATGGATTACAAGAAAGCTGGCGTAGATATTGAAGCTGGATATAAATCAGTAGAATTAATGAAAGAGCATGTAAAGAAAACAATGCGTGAAGAAGTTCTTGGCGGATTAGGCGGTTTCTCCGGTGCTTTTTCTCTGGCAAAGATTAAAGAGATGGAAGAGCCTGTGTTATTATCCGGTACAGACGGATGCGGAACAAAGGTGAAACTGGCAATGGTCATGGACAAACATGATACAATCGGTATTGACGCAGTTGCAATGTGTGTAAACGATATTGCATGTGCCGGTGGAGAGCCATTGTTTTTCTTAGATTATATTGCATGTGGAAAAAATTATCCTGAAAAAATCGCTACAATCGTAAAAGGTGTTGCAGAAGGCTGCTTACAGTCTGAAGCAGCTTTAATCGGTGGTGAAACAGCAGAACATCCTGGACTTATGCCGGAAGATGATTACGATTTAGCAGGTTTTGCAGTTGGTGTTTGTGACAAGAAAGATATGATTACAGGAGAAAACTTAAAAGCAGGCGATGTTTTAATCGGTATGGCATCTTCAGGTGTTCACAGCAATGGATTTTCATTAGTAAGAAAAGTATTTGAGATTACAAAAGAGTCTTTAGATACTTATTATGATGAATTAGGAACAACTTTAGGAGAAGCTTTACTTGCTCCTACAAGAATTTATGTAAAAGCATTGAAGAAAGTAAAAGAAGCAGGTGTTACTGTAAAAGCCTGCAGCCATATTACAGGCGGCGGATTTTATGAAAATATTCCACGTATGTTAAAAGATGGCGTTTGTGCAGTTGTAGAAAAGGACAGCTATCCAATTCCTCCAATCTTTACATTGATGGCAAAGACAGGAAATATTGAAGAACAGATGATGTACAATACTTATAATATGGGTATTGGTATGATTGTGGCAGTGGATCCGGCAGATGTTGACAAAACAATGGAAGCTATGAAAGCAGCAGGGGATACTCCTTACGTAATCGGTAAGATTGAAGAGGGAGAAAAAGGTGTGAAATTAGTATAAGACAGGGAAATCAGGGTTGCAAAAGCAGCCCTTTTCCTGTTTATAAAGATTAAAGTACAAAAAATATTTTTTGTTACCAAAATCCTATAAAAGAAAGGCTGAATGAATATGATGAAAATGGCAGTGTTGGTGTCCGGCGGAGGAACCAATCTTCAGGCGATTATGGATGCAATGGACAGGGGTGAAGTTACCAATGCGGAGATTGCTGTGGTAATCAGTAATAACGCAAATGCCTATGCTCTGGAAAGAGCAAAGATGAAGGGGATAGAGGCAATTTGTGTATCTCCGAAGGCTTATGCCTCCAGAGCAGAATTTAATCAGGCGTTACTTGAAACAATCCAATCTTATGATGTGGAGCTTGTTGTTCTGGCGGGCTGTCTTGTAGTTATTCCGGAGATTATGGTAAAGGCTTATCCAAATAAGATTATTAATATTCATCCGGCGCTTATTCCATCTTTCTGCGGTACGGGTTATTATGGACTGAAGGTGCATGAGGGCGTACTGGAAAGAGGAGTAAAAGTAACCGGAGCAACGGTACATTTTGTAGACGAAGGGACAGATACAGGTCCGATTATCTTACAGAAGGCGGTAGAAGTTCATCAGGGAGATACGCCGGAAATTCTTCAGCGCAGAGTTATGGAAGAAGCAGAGTGGAAAATTATGCCGAAAGCGATTGATTTAATTGCAAATGATAAAATTGAAGTGATAGATGGACTGGTGAAATTTAAAGAATAAGAAGGGAGCATAAGAGAATGAAAGTATTGATTATAGGAAGTGGTGGAAGAGAGCACGCTATTGCATGGAAGGTTGCAAAAAGTCCAAAGGTAGATAAGATTTACTGTGCACCGGGAAACGCAGGAATTGCGGAATTTGCAGAATGTGTGCCAATCGGCGCAATGGAATTTGAGAAGCTGGCAGCTTTTGCAAAAGAAAATGCAGTAGATTTAACTGTTGTAGGAATGGATGACCCATTAGTCGGCGGTGTTGTAGATGTTTTTGAAAAAGAGGGATTGCGAGTGTTTGGACCGAGAAAGAATGCGGCAATTCTGGAAGGCTCAAAAGCTTTTTCTAAAGATTTGATGAAGAAATATAACATTCCTACGGCAGCTTATGAAAACTTTGAGGATGCAGATGAGGCTCTGGCATATCTTCGTGAGAAAGCAGAGTTTCCTATTGTATTAAAGGCAGACGGACTGGCTCTTGGAAAAGGTGTTTTAATCTGTAACACATTGGAAGAAGCAGAGGAAGGCGTTTGCACAATTATGCTGGATAAAAAATTCGGTTCTGCAGGAAATACTTTAGTTATCGAAGAATTCATGACAGGACGTGAAGTATCCGTACTTTCTTTTGTTGACGGAAAAACCATTAAAACCATGACTTCCGCACAGGATCATAAACGTGCAAAAGACGGAGATGAAGGGTTAAATACAGGAGGAATGGGAACATTTTCACCAAGTCCTTTCTATACAAAAGAAGTGGATGAATTTTGCGAAAAATATGTATATCAGGCAACCGTAGATGCTATGGCAGCAGAAGGCAGAGAGTTTAAAGGGATTATTTTCTTTGGTCTGATGCTTACAGAAAAAGGACCAAAAGTGTTGGAGTATAATGCTCGCTTTGGTGATCCGGAGGCTCAGGTTGTTATTCCGAGATTAAAAAATGATATTGTAGAAGTTTTTGAAGCCTGCGTAGACGGAAAGTTAGATGAAATTGACTTACAGTTTGAAGACAACGCAGCAGTATGTGTTGTGTTAGCCTCTGACGGTTATCCGGTTTCTTATGAAAAAGGATATCCAATTGAAGGTCTGGAAAACTTTAAGGATAAAGACGGTTATTATGTTTTCCATGCAGGAACTGCCTTCAAAGATGGTAAAATCGTAACAAACGGAGGGCGTGTCTTAGGAGTTACCGCAAAAGGGGCTGACTTAAAAGAGGCAAGAGCGAATGCTTATGAGGCAACAAAATGGATTAACTTTGAAAATAAATATATGCGAAATGATATTGGAAAAGCCATTGATGAGGCATAGGAAGGAAGCTGCGAAAGCAGCTTCTTTTTTCTAAATCTTTACTAAAAATGCTATCTATGCTATATTAGATATAACAATCTGGAAAGAAGGTGAAGGCATGCTGATTGAAATTGATTTTAACAGTGATGAAGCAATTTATGTACAGCTTTGTAATCAGATTATTATGGGAATTGCCACAGAACAGTTAAAGGTAGGAGAGACGCTTCCTTCTGTAAGACAGCTGGCAGATACCATAGGAATTAACATGCACACAGTAAATAAAGCATATTCTGTATTGAGACAGGAAGGATTTCTCAGTATAGACAGACGCAGAGGCGCAGTGATTTCCATTGATGTGGATAAAATCAGGGCATTGGAGGAAATGAAGGAAAATCTTTTGCCTGTTTTGGCAAAAGGCTGTTGTAAGAATATTACAAGAGAAGAAGTGCATGCCTTAATTGATGAAATTTTTGAAGAATATAAATAGAACAGGAGAGATACATGAAAAAGCAATACTCAAAGTGGGCATTAAAGGCTTTGAAGCTGGCAGAGGAAACTGCCAGAAAATGCAGCCATAATTATATTGGAACAGAACATATACTGGCAGGACTTCTGGCTGTAAAGGATAGTACGGCAGGAGAAATTCTCACAGAAGCCGGTATTTCATTGAAAAAATTGTTAGAGCTTATGGAAAAGCTGGTAGCGCCGTCTTCAGAGGTGCTGCTGGAAGAGCCTCAGGGCTATACACCAAGAAGCAAAAAGATACTTGAAAAAGCATCTGAAGAAGCAACAAATATGGAAAGTGCAGAAATCGGCACAGAGCATATTTTAATCGCAATGTTAAAAGAAACAGATTGTGTGGGCGCCAGACTTCTGCATACTATGGGGGCAGGAAATCAAAAGCTGTATGCAGAGCTTATGAATGTTATGGGGAGAGAAGGCACATTGACAAAAGAAGAAAAGAGTGCCACACCAATGCTAGATCAGTATGGCAGAGATTTGACAGAAATGGCTGCTATGGGCAAGCTGGATCCTGTTGTAGGCAGGGAAAAAGAAATTAACCGTATTATACAGATTTTAAGCAGAAGAACAAAGAACAACCCTTGTCTGATTGGTGAACCCGGAGTGGGAAAAACAGCCATTACCGAGGGGCTTGCGCAGAAGATTGTAAGTGGAATGGTTCCTGAAAATATGGCGGATAAACGTATTCTGGTGTTGGATTTATCTGCTATGGTAGCGGGTTCAAAATACAGAGGTGAGTTTGAAGAGAGGATTAAACGTGTGGTTTGGGAAGCATCCAATGACAAAAGAATTCTTTTATTCTTGGATGAACTCCATACCCTTATAGGGGCAGGCGGAGCAGAAGGAGCATTAGATGCTTCCAATATTTTAAAGCCGTCTCTTTCCAGAGGAGAAATTCAGCTTATCGGTGCAACGACTATCGAGGAATATCGGAAGCATATTGAAAAAGACCCTGCATTAGAGCGAAGATTTCAGCCGGTAACCGTAGAAGAACCTACCAAGGAAGAAGCGGAGGAAATTTTAAGAGGATTAGTGCCTTATTATGAAAAACATCACGGTGTCGTGATTGAGGAAAGCGCTGTAAAAGCAGCCGTTTCCATGGGTGTGCGTTATATTAATGACAGATTTCTTCCGGATAAGGCGTTGGACTTATTGGATGAAGCATGCTCCAAGGTACAGATTTCCGGCTATAAGGTTCCGGATGGATTGACAGAGGCAGAGCTTCGTTTAAGAGATATTAGCGAAGAAAAAGAAAGAGCAGTAAAAAGTCAGGATTTTCTTCTTGCAGGCAAGCTTCAGGAAGAACAAAAAGAAACAGAAGAAATAGTAGAAAAAGCCAGAAAGCGCTTTGAAAGACAGTGTAAAAATAAAAAGCTATTTGTTACAGAAGATGATGTTGCTCTGGTAGTTGCTCAGTGGACAAAAATACCGGTGAAAAAGCTTACAGAAGGAGAGTCTAAACGACTGGCAAAACTGGAAAATCAGCTTCATAAACGTGTAATCGGACAGGATGAGGCAGTAACCGCTGTTGCAAAGGCAATTAAACGAGGCAGAGTAGGATTAAAAGACCCCAAACGTCCTATTGGCTCTTTCCTTTTATTAGGCCCTACCGGCGTAGGAAAAACAGAGCTTTCCAAGGCTTTGGCAGAGGCGGTTTTCGGCAGTGAAGATGCAATGATACGTGTAGATATGTCAGAGTATATGGAAAAACACAGTGTCTCTAAACTGATTGGTTCACCACCGGGATATGTAGGTTATGAAGAGGGAGGACAGCTAAGTGAAAAAGTAAGACGAAGCCCATACAGTGTGCTGCTTTTTGATGAGATTGAGAAGGCCCATCCAGATGTATTCAATCTTCTTTTGCAGGTGCTGGATGACGGACATATTACCGATGCACAGGGCAGAAAAGTAGACTTTAAAGAAACCATTATTATTATGACCTCCAATGCGGGAGCACAGGCGATTGTAGAGCCGAAAAAGCTGGGATTTGGAACAGCAGATGATGCGCAGGCCGATTATAAGAAGATGAAAGACAGTGTAATGGAAGAAGTAAAGAGACTTTTTAAGCCGGAGTTCTTAAACCGTATTGATGATATTATTGTATTCCATACTTTGAACAAAGAGGAGATTAAGAAGATTGTAGGGATACTTTTAAAAGAGTTTGCAAAACGCTGTAAGACACAGTTGAATATTGATGTGAAAATTCGGGAAAATGTAAAAGAATTTATCGGAAAAGAAGGCTTTGACCCAAAATACGGAGCACGTCCATTAAAGAGAGCAATTCAGAGTAAAATCGAAGACGCAATGGCAGAGGAAATTCTGGAAGGCAGGATAAAAGCAGGAGACAGCGTTACCATTGGCTTGTCTAAAGAAAAGGTAAATTTTATTATAAATGTACAAAATGACTAGCAAAAAACTGAAATATATGGTAATATTGTTATACCAAAACAAGAAGGAAAAAGGTCTGAAAAGACAGAACAATGAAAGACATAAGCGGGAGGACATAACTATGTCAGTAGTAAAAGAATTAATTCGTACAGAAGAAAATGGCAAAATCAGCTTTGGTAACTATGAGTTAGCACAGAAGTCAAAGGTATCCGACTTTGAGTACGATGGAGATATATACAAAGTAAAAACATATAAGGAAATTACAAAACTGGAAAGAAATGGTATGTTTGTATATGAGTCTGTACCGGGTACCACAGTTTTAGATTTGGAAGAAAAAGAAGACAAGATGAGCTTTGCAGTGGAAGGACCACAAGATGCTCAGATTACTGTGGAAATGGAAGAGGATGCCGAGTACAAGATTGTAATTGACAAAGAAGAAGCAGGACAGATGAAAACAAATCTGGGGGGGGAAGCTGTCCTTCAGTGTAGAACTGGAGCAGGCAGAGCAGGTAACTGTACAGATTGAAAGAATTTAAGCATCAAGGTATCAGATAAGTAAAAATAAGCAAGACAGGGCTGTCGCATTATGCGGCAGCCTCGTTTATTGGAAAAGAAAGGAAAAATATGGCAAAAGGGAAAAAAACATTGTTTTTCTGTCAAAATTGTGGGTATGAGTCTCCGAAGTGGCTGGGGCAATGTCCGGGATGCAGGGAATGGAATTCTTTTGTGGAAGAGACGGTATCTGCAACCGCAAAAGGAAAAACAACAGCTTCAGGAAGTACGACAGGGAAGAAAAATGAACCGGTTATTCTTGCAGATATTTCCATACAGGAAAATGACAGAATAAAAACAGAAATAGAAGAGCTGGACAGAGTACTGGGAGGTGGTATTGTTCCCGGTTCTATGGTTCTGGTGGGAGGAGATCCGGGTATCGGAAAATCTACCCTTCTTCTTCAGGTGTGCAGACAGCTTACGGGAAAGGGACATAAGGTTTTATACGTTTCCGGCGAGGAATCTTTGGGACAGATTAAGCTAAGAGCAAAAAGAATAGGAGAATTTAATGAAAATTTGTTGCTTTTATGTGAAACAAATTTAGAAAACATTCGTAGCGTCATTGAAAAGGTGAAACCGGAAATGGTAGTGATCGACTCTATTCAGACTATGTATAATGAGGAAGTGTCTTCTGCACCAGGCAGTGTCTCTCAGGTGAGGGAGTCTACAGGTGTTCTTATGCAGATTGCAAAAGGAATGGGGATTTCTGTCTTCATTGTTGGACATGTTACAAAAGATGGAAGTGTGGCAGGTCCCAGAGTACTGGAGCACATGGTAGATACGGTGTTGTATTTTGAAGGAGACAGGCAGGTGATTTACCGTATTTTAAGAGGAGTAAAAAATCGATTTGGCTCGACAAATGAAATTGGTGTTTTTGAAATGCGGGAAAAAGGGCTTATGGAAGTGAAAAATCCATCGCAGGTTATGTTAAATGGTAGACCTACAGATGCCTCCGGAACTGCGGTTGTTTGCTCTGTTGAAGGGACACGTCCTATTTTGATTGAAATACAGGCGCTTGTAACCAGAACAAACTTCGGCTTGCCAAGACGTACTTCGGTAGGAATTGATTATAATCGTGTGAATTTGCTTATGGCAGTTTTAGAGAAAAGAGCAGGGCTTCATTTGGGAGATTGCGATGCTTATGTTAATCTGGCAGGAGGAATGAAACTTGGAGAACCGGCTATTGATTTAGGTGTGGTTCTTGCCATTGTATCCAGCTATAAAAATCAGGTAATTGATGAGCGGATTTTAATTTTTGGAGAAGTGGGACTTTCAGGAGAAGTACGTGGTGTCAGTATGGCGGAAAGCAGAGTGAGAGAAGCAGAAAAACTGGGATTTACTTCCTGTATTATGCCAAAGGCAAATGTAGAAAGTCTGCAGGGAAAATATGAGATTAAACTCATTGGTGTAGCTAATATTAAAGAGGCAATGAACTGTATTTAAGAGGTAAAATTGAACAAAATTTTGGGGCTCAGGGAAAACTATTTTTACTTTATTTCTCAGAAAAAATGGTGTATTATACTTTAGTAAATGAAATGGATTCCAGTATTACAGGAGGAATAGAAAATGGTAAAAGCCGTAGTAGGAGCAAACTGGGGAGACGAAGGAAAAGGTAAAATTACGGATATGCTGGCAAAAGAGGCAGATATTGTAGTGAGATTTCAGGGTGGAGCAAACGCCGGACATACAATTGTAAACAATTATGGAAAGTTTGCCCTGCATAGTCTGCCATCAGGTGTATTTAATGAGAATACAACAAGTATTATTGGAAATGGTGTGGCATTGAACATACCTGTACTGTTCCATGAAATACAGTCAATTGTAGAACAGGGAGTCCCTATGCCTGATATTAAAATATCAGACAGAGCACAGATTGTAATGTCTTATCATATTAAATTCGATGAATATGAAGAAGAAAGACTGGCAGGAAAATCTTTTGGTTCTACCAAGTCGGGAATTGCACCATTTTATTCTGATAAATTTGCAAAAATCGGCTTTCAGGTCAGTGAGCTTTTTGAAGAGGAAGAAGCTCTTATGGAGAAAGCAGAAAATATCTGTCAGAAAAAAAATGTGGATTTAGAGTATTTATATCACAAACCTCTTTTAAATCCGGCAGATATTGTAAAGGAATTAAAAGAATACAAAGAGATGATTGCACCTTATGTATGTGATGTTTCTCTGCTTTTATGGAATGCTTTAAAAGAAGGAAAAGAAATTTTACTGGAAGGCCAGTTGGGTTCTTTGAAAGATCCAGATCATGGTATTTATCCTATGGTAACGTCTTCCTCCACACTGGCAGCTTATGGCGCAGTAGGTGCAGGAATACCTCCTTATGAAATAAAGAAAATTATTACTGTATGTAAAGCTTATTCCAGTGCAGTAGGTGCAGGTGCTTTTGTATCTGAAATTTTTGGAGAAGAAGCAGATGAATTAAGACGCAGAGGCGGCGATGGCGGTGAATATGGCGCAACCACAGGACGTCCAAGACGTATGGGCTGGTTTGACTGTGTGGCATCAAAATATGGATGCCGTATTCAGGGAACAACAGATGTTGCTTTTACTGTACTTGATGTTCTGGGATATTTAGAGGAAATTCCTGTTTGTGTGGCTTATGATATTGATGGAGAAATCACAACAGAATTCCCTACAACAAGTCTTCTGGAAAAAGCAAAACCGGTAATTGAAGTGTTGCCAGGATGGAACTGTGATATCAGAGGCATTAAGAAATATGAGGATTTACCGGAGAACTGTCGTAAATACATTGAATTTGTAGAGGAAAAAATTGGATTTCCGATTACAATGGTTTCTAATGGACCAGGACGAGAAGATATTATTTATAGATAAGGAAAAGAAAAAGGAAGCAATGGAGAAAATCCACAGCTTCCTTTTTTGTACAGAAAAATTATTTTGCGTAGTTGTCAAAATATCCTTGAATATAGATAATTGGAGTTCCCTTATCACCGGAACCGGAAGTAAGGTCAGCTAAAGATCCCAAAAGGTCAGTAAGACGTCTTGGTGTAGTACCCTGTGTTACCATAGTACCTTTTAAGCTGGCAGCTTTTTCATCTTTTTCTGTAATATAATTTTTAATGGCATCTTTTAATTCATTTCCTGATAAATCAGCAAAATCGTTATCAGCCAGATATTTTAATTTTACTTCATTTGGAGTACCTTCCAAACCTGCAGTGTAAGCAGGAGATACGACAGGATCAGCCAGCTCCCAGATTTTTCCTACAGGATCTTTAAATGCACCATCGCCATATACCATAACTTCTACATTTTTTCCTGTTTTTTTCAGCATAGAGTTATGAATAGCAGTAACAACTTCTTCGCATTTAATTGGGAAGAGTTTTACAGTATCTTCTGTTGCTTTATTAGAACCTAAAAGTCCGTAAGCATCATTATAACCGCTGCCATTGATGCTCTTTGTCATAATATCATCAAGAGCATATACTTTCTCAGCGCCGTTTGCTTTTAAAATACGTTTTGTTCTTTGACGAGTGTGAATGTCACAGGTAAGAACACTTTTTGTATAAGAAAGGATAGCTTTTGGGTTGTTAGCGAAAATGATTTCAACCTCAGCGCCAGCTTCCTGAATAAGCTGTTTGTAATATTCTACATAGTCAACACCTGTAAATACGTGTTTTTCATATCCAAACAGTTCTCTGTATTTTTCTTCTGTTAAAACATCAGACCATGGATTTACATTTTTTTCGTCCATAACATCTAAATCAATGAGGTGGTTTCCTACTTCATCAGATGGGTAGCTTAACATGAGCACAATTTTTTTGCAGCCCATAGCAATACCTTTTAAGCAGATAGAAAAACGATTGCGGCTTAAAATAGGGAAAATTACACCTACGGTATCATCACCGAATTTTTCTTTTACATCAGCAGCAATATCTTTTACATTTGCATAGTTACCCTGAGCTCTGGCAACGACTGCTTCTGTAACGGCAATTACATCTTTATCTTGAATTTCAAAGTTGGCACTTTCAGATGCTTTTAATACACAGTCCACTACGATTTCAGGAAGGTTGTCTCCTTCACGGATAATCGGTGCGCGGACACCTCTTGATATTGTTCCAACCATGCGGTCTATATTTTTCATAATTTATGTACCTCCATTGGTTTCTTGCAAATTTGAGGGCAAAATTGCCACCTACTTTATAATACGTTGAAATCACTCTGTATGCAAGGGAAATATATGGGTTTTCTGAAAAAATATGCGAAAATCATGCTAATTTTCCTGCTCTTTTAAGTTACGGATGTGTAGATATACGGTATTTTTGGAAATTCCCAAAAGAGATGCCACTTTTAAAACAGCATCTTTGATGTTGAAAATTCCTCTTTGATAAAGCTGTGTAATAATTTCTTTGTTTTTATTTTGCGGTGAAACAGAAAAGTCATTCAGCACCTGATGTTGAATTTTGTATAAAACATTTTCAATGAGCTCATCTGTATTATCTGCAAAATTTTCTGTGGCGGTATTATTGGAAGAAAGACCCGCAGATGCTTCCGGATAAAATTTTGCCAGCAGAGAGGACAGAGGAACATCGGTATAAAAATTGATACAAATCAGACCGATAATACGCTCTTTTTCTCCTGCAATCGGAATGGTGCAGGAACGCAGTGGCACTCCTTTTTTTGAATGGTTCATGTAGCAAACAGCAGGCTGAGACGGTTCTTCCTTTAGTTGACTGAGCATGGAAAGTGCCAAATCAGTAATCGGTGCGCCGTTTTTTCTGCCGGAATAATGCCCATTGACGTTTTCAATAACGGAATGCTGAAGATTTTCAAGACTGTGGAGAATAATCTCATATCCTTCTCCCAGATATTCTCCCAGACTTACAATCATCTTTTTATAAGAGTTTAAAATAAGCTGTTCTGTTTTTGTAAGTTTTATATAAGGTTTATCGTTTGACATAATGGTCTCCATAAGATTTGTTTTCAATAATTAAAGTTATTATATTTTGAATTTATGTTTTGTGCAAGAATGAAAAAAAGTTCATTGAAATATATTTACTAAAATATTGTTTAGTGATATGATAAGAAAAAACGAGATGTAAAGGAGATTGATATTATGTTGAAAACAATTTATACACCAAAAGCACCTGCAGCAATCGGACCATATTCACAGGCAGTAGTATGTGGAGATATGCTTTTTACTTCCGGACAAATTCCGGTAAATCCTGAAACAGGAGAAATTGCAGGAGAAACAATTTCTGAACAGGCTGAACAGGTAATGAAGAATATCGGAGCTGTTCTGGAAGAAGCAGGAACAAACTTTGAAAATGCAGTGAAGACAACTTGCTTTTTGGCAGATATGGGAGATTTTCAGGTATTTAATGAAGTGTATGCAAAGTATTTTGTAAATAAACCGGCACGTTCTTGTGTAGCTGTGAAAACACTTCCGAAAAATGTATTATGTGAAGTTGAGGTTATCGCAAAACTGTAAAGGTTTGTGAAGAAAGAGGTAGCAATGTCAGAAAACCGATTTGATTTTGACACTGTCATAGACAGACGAGGGACAAATTGTGGAAAATGGGACACCATGGATAAGAAATACGGAAATACAGATCTTATTCATCTAGGTGTGGCTGATATGGATTTTCCTTCTCCGCAGCCTATTCGTGATGTAGTACATCAATGTGCGGAACATGGGATTTTTGGTTATACGGATTTAGGCGATGATTTCTATGAAGGTTTTATGTCCTGGGAAAAAAGAATGCATCATGTGGATATAAAAAAAGAAGAAATAGTATTTTGTCCTCGTATTAATATTTCTGCAGGAATTTGTGTGGGAGCATTTACAGAACCGGGAGAGGAAGTAATACTTCATACTCCTGCTTATGGCCCATTGTATGAAGCAATTTCTAAAAATAACAGAACCGTGGTAAAATGTGGATTAAAATCTCAAAACGGAAAGTATATTATGGATTTACAACAAATGGAAGCGCAGATAACGGAAAAAACAAAAATGCTTTTATTATGCAGTCCTCATAACCCGGTAGGTCGTGTATGGACAAAAGAAGAGCTGGAGGCAGTAGGTGAATTTTGTATAAAACATGAACTGCTGTTATTTGTAGATGAAATTCATGGTGATATTACTGCACCGGGAGTAGAGTTTGTATCTGCCTTGTCTTTGTCGGAAGAAGTGCGAAAAAGATTGATTGTTGCATCATCACCTACAAAAACTTTTAATATTCCGGGATTTATTTTATCTTATCTGATTATTCCAAATCAAGAATACAGAGCTGTGGTAAAAAGGGAAATTGACAGAATCGGTATGCATAATCCCACAATCTTTTCAGCAGCAGTAGCAGGTTGTGCGTATCAACAGTGTGATGACTGGTATAAAGCAATGCTGTCTTATATTGATGAGAATGATAAATTTACCAGAGCGTATTTTGCAGAAAAAATGCCGGAATTTTATATTTATCCAAGAGAAGGGACATATCTTTTATGGATGGATTATAAGGAACTGGGTTGTGAAGAAGCAGAATTGGAAAAATGGTTTTTGGAAAAAGCAAAAGTCAGCGTGTATATGGGAACTGTGTTTCAGGAAGAAGGCAGAGGCTGCATTCGACTGAATATAGCAAGTCCCAGAAAATTATTGGAAGAGGCGTATGACAGAATGTACGTTGCATATTGTCATATAAAGAAAAATTAAATATTTAACTTCATTTAGAAAAAAGAGCAGATGAGGTATGTTTTTATTGAAATTATTAGAAACATACTTTGTCTGCTTTTTGTTTGATTAAATATGAAATTTACATGATTTTTATAAAAGAGAGATAACATATTTTACAGAAGAAATTTAAACTTATAGGAGAATATGGGGAAAAGGAGATGAAAAATAGTTTGAATGATGAAAAAAAATCAGATAAATCGGAGATTGTGCAAATAAATTCACCAATGACGTTGTTAATGTATCAATCGGCTATTGATATTGTAGTGGATAGATTAAAAGCAATTAATATAGAGCTTACAAACAAAAGCGGGCATCATGTAATTAGGGGGATTACAAGCCGAATTAAGTCACCGGAGAGTATTACAAAAAAATTAATAAGAAAAGGTAAAAAAATAGACTATGAGACCGCAGTTGAATCATTAAATGATATTGCAGGAGTACGAGCAGTATCTTATTTTTTTGACGATATTTATCAAATATCTAAAGCTGTAAAAAAGCAGAAAGATTTTACATTGATAAAAGAAAAAGATTATGTGCAAAAACCGAAAAAAAGTGGATATAAAAGTATACATTTAATTGTAAAAGTTCCGGTTGTATTGGACAGTCAGACAACGTATGTAAAAGTAGAAATTCAAATTCGTACGTTTGCAATGGATTATTGGGCAGAATTAGATAGTCAAATGTGTTACAAAAAATCTGCCGGTGATATAGAGATGGTTAGACAAGAGAGTAAAAGATACGCAGAGGCAATTGCTGCTTTGGATAATAAAATGCTGGAATTTAGAAAAAAAATTGAATTACTAGAAAAAAATAAAGTTTTGTGTGAAACAGATAAGGTGAAAAAATGAAAAAAATTGGATTATTAACAAGTGGAGGAGATTGTCAAGCATTAAATGTGACAATGCGAGGTGTGGCAAAAAGTCTTTATACAAATTTAGAACAGCTGGAAATTTATGGTTTTTTAAATGGATATGAAGGGTTGATTTATGGGAGATATAAGTTGCTTTCTAAACAAGATTTTTCTGGGATTTTAACGATTGGCGGAACTATGTTGGGAACATCCAGACAACCTTTTAAACAAATAAGAGTTCCTGATAAAAGTGGTTTAGATAAAGTAAGAGCCATGAAAGAAAACTATTATCGATTAAATTTAGATTGCCTTGTTGTGTTAGGTGGAAATGGTTCTCAAAAAACAGCCAATTTATTGAGCGAGGAAGGTTTAAATGTCATACATTTACCGAAAACGATAGATAACGATATTTATGGAACGGATATAACATTCGGATTTCAGAGTGCGATTGATGTAGCGACAAATGTTATTGATTGCATTCACACAACAGCAGCATCACATAACCGTGTGTTTATTGTAGAAATTATGGGACATAAGGTAGGATGGCTTACTTTGTATGCCGGTATTGCAGGGGGTGCGGATATTATTCTTTTACCAGAAATTCCGTATGATATTGATTCTGTAATGAAATCTATTACTGCAAGAAGTAAAGCAGGAAAGGGTTTTACTATTTTAGCAGTGGCAGAAGGGGCAATATCCAAAAAAAATGCATCTCTTTCAAAAAAAGAATATAAAGAGAAAATGGCAAAAAGTAAATTTCCTTCTGTGTCTTATGAATTAGCTTATGAAATATCCAATCGACTGGGGAGTGAAGTACGAGTTGTAGTTCCGGGACACACACAAAGGGGAGGAACGCCAAATGCTTTTGATCGAGTATTAAGTACAAGAATTGGAGCAGCAGCAGCAGAGGCAATTTTAGAAGAAGATTACGGATGTATGATTGCAATGATAAATGGCGAAATCAAGAGAGTACCTTTAAAAAATGTATCGGGTAAATTAAAAACAGTAAATCCCGGATGCGAATTAATAAAGGAAGCAAAAATGATAGGAATAAGTTTTGGTGAATAGCATTCATGATAAAAGAAATTATAAAAAAGATAGTGGGAAAGTTTGATTTTAAAAATAAAAAAATATTAAAGGAGTGCGTTGTTATGAAAAACGAAGTGAGTAGTTATACAAATCGAGAATTATCATGGTTGCAATTTAATGAAAGAGTGTTAAATGAGGCGGGAAACCCAGAAGTACCATTGGCAGAAAGGTTAAGTTTTATATCTATTTTTCAGACCAACTTAGATGAATTTTTTATGGTACGAGTGGGAACTTTACTTATGCAAATGCAGTCGTCTGAAAAAATTGTAGAAAATAAAACTTATATGACGAGTAAAGAACAAGTAAAGGCTATTTTAAAGGAAACAAAAAGATTAGAAAACAAAAAGGGAAAGATATATGAACAATTAATGGGAGAATTAGAGCCAAAAGGGATTCGCATCATTAATTTTAATAAGCTATCTCAGGAAGAAGGGGCAATGCTTGAAGAATATTTCGATACGCATATTGCACCTTTTTTATCACCGATGATTATCGGGAAACAACAGCCATTTCCATTTTTAGCGAATAAGCAATTATATGCCATTGTTCTTTTATCTACATCAAAAGGAAAGAAAAAAATTGGTTTGGTTCCATGTTCAAATGGAGTATTTAAACGCTTAATAGAAATTCCAACAAGACCAGGAAACTTTATGCTTTCAGAGGAGTTAATCCTTCATTTTATTTCAAAATTGTATTCCAAGTATACAGTAGCAGAAAAATCTATTTTACGTATTACCAGAAATGCTGATATAGATGCGTCAGAAATTTACGACGAAGACTTAGATTATCGTGATATGATGGAACAAATGATAAAAAAACGTACGCGGTTAGATGCTGTCAGAATAGAATTAAGCAGGAATATGGATGATAAAATAAAAAAAGAACTTTCTCATTTTACAAATATAGGTTCTGAATATATTTTGGATGTGAAAACACCTTTAGATTTGTCTTTTGTTTTTTCTTTACAGGCATATTTGAAAGAGCAGACAGAACTTTTTTATGAAAAACATACACCAAGACGTAGTCCGGCATTAGATTTAAAAAGGAGTATATTTGAGCAGATTGAAGAAAAAGATGTGTTATTATCATATCCTTATGAAAGTATGAAACCATTTATTCAGTTGTTACAAGAAGCGGCAGATGATGATTCTGTTGTATCTATTAAAATGACTTTATATCGTGTAGCAGAGAGAAGTAAAATTATAGATACGTTAATTGAAGCAGCTGAAAATGGGAAAGAAGTTGTAGTAACCGTGGAGCTTCGAGCTAGGTTTGATGAAGCAAATAACATTGAGATGTCTCATAGATTAGAAGAAGCAGGATGTCAGATTTTGTATGGATTGGGTAATTATAAAGTACATTCAAAGCTGTGTTTGATTACAAGAAAAACAGAAGATGGATTTTCTTATATTACACAGATTGGTACAGGAAATTATAATGAAAAGACAGCGAGATTGTATACAGATTTATCATTGATTACGGCTAAACAATCCATTGGAGCAGAAACAGCAATGGTTTTTACAGCGTTGCAGAAAGGTGAGATTGTAGAGGAAGTAAAAGAATTGTTAGTGGCACCGGCATGTTTGCAAAATCGTATTATTGATATGATAGATTATGAAATTGAAAAAGTGAAAAATAAGAAAGATGGATATATTGGGTTAAAGTTTAATTCATTGACAGACAAAACATTAATCAAAAAATTAATAGAGGCGTCACAGGTTGGGGTGAAAATAGAACTAATTATAAGAGGAATTTGTTGTTTAAAGCCAGGTATAGCAGGTATAACGGAGAATATTCGAGTTATTAGTATTGTTGGAAGATATTTGGAACATTCCAGAATTTACATATTCGGACAAAAAGACGATGAAAAAATATATATTTCATCTGCTGATTTAATGACAAGAAATACATTACGAAGAGTAGAAGTAGCTGTCCCAATATATGATGAAGACATTAAGCATAGAATTAGAAATATGTTTGATATAATGATGAGAGATGATAAAAAAGGAAAAGAGCAGAATTCATCAGGTATTTATTGCGAACGTTTGATTAATACTCCTAAAATTGATTCACAGGAATATTTTTATCAAGAGGCGTATAAAAAAGAAACTAATATGTAGATAAGAATAAAATTAAGGAAAAGCATACATTATTGTAGCCGAATGTATAGGGGATATGTTAAGATGATAAAACAGAGAAAATCATCAAAACAGAGGAGGAAAAAATTTGAAAAATATCAAAATAGCAAATAGATTAGAAGCATCAGAGATTGCATTGGGATGTATGCGGATTACCGGATTGAAAGGGACGGATGAGGTTAGAGAATTAGTTGATACAGCTATGGATCAGGGAATTAATTTTTTTGATCATGCTGACATTTATGGAAATGGTGAGTCAGAACATATTTTTGGAGAGGCCATAAAGGGAATTCCAAGAGAAAAAATGATTGTCCAGACAAAATGTGGAATTCGTCCAGGGCTATGTTATGATTTCTCTAAAGAACATATTTTAGAATCTGTAGATAAAAGCTTAAAACGTTTGAATATGGATTATGTTGATATACTATTATTGCATCGCCCAGATACGTTGATGGAACCGGAAGAAGTTGCAGAGGCTTTTGATATTTTGGAAAAAGAAGGAAAAGTAAGATATTTTGGAGTCAGTAATCAAAATTCTATGCAGATGGAATTGCTTCAGCATTATTGCAGTCAGAAGCTTATTATTAATCAGCTCCAGTTTAGTGTTGCACATTGCGATATCATTGATTCTGGGTTAAATGTGAATGTTCACAATGATGCAGGATGTGTTCGAGATGGAAGTATTCTGGAATATTGCAGATTAAAAGAAGTTACTATCCAGGCATGGTCTCCTTTCTTATATGGATTTTTTGAAGGAGTCTTTATTGGAAGTGAAAAATTCCCAGAGCTAAATAAAATGTTAGATGAATTGGCAGAGAAATATCATGTAACAAACAGTGCTATTGCCATTGCTTGGATATTGAGACATCCGGCAGGTATTCAGGCAATTTTGGGAAGTACAAAGAAGCAGAGAATTGCAGAGATTTGTAAGGCAAGTGAAATAAAATTGACAAGAGAAGAGTGGTACGCACTTTATATGGCAGCAGGGAAAAAATTGCCGTAGAGGATATGAAAAAGTACAGAACATATATTCGAATTTGTTCTGTGCTTTTATTTTGTGTTTTGATATAATGAGAAAAATGAAATTTGTGACTTTTCGCAATAAAAATTTGTAACGTGAGGAGGAGCTTAAATGGAAAATCAGGGTGAAGTTATTTTTTATAATACAGATGATGGGTTGACACATATTGAGGTAAAAGTAGAAGATGAAACTGTTTGGCTGACAATAGATCAAATGTAAGAACTGTTTGGAAAAGCTAGATCAACTATAAATGAGCATATTTTAAATGTTTTTTCAGAAGGAGAATTACTTAAATCAGAGTCTGTGAGAAAAATCGGAAATTCCGATTTTTCTACAAAACCTACAAATTATTATAATCTTGATGTGATAATTTCTGTAGGATATCGTGTGAAGTGTTGATTACAATCCGCATAGTGATGAATCAATACGCTTTTTCAAAATTGTACAGAATAAATTGCATTTTGCAGCACATGGTCACACGGCAACAGAAGTGATATATGAAAGAGCAGATGCAGAGAAATCTTTTATGGGACTAACTTCTTTTTCAGGTGAATTGCCAGCGTTAAAAGATATCAGTATTGCAAAGAATTATCTTTCGGCAGATGAATTGAAGATATTAAATAATCTTGTTTCAGGTTATTTTGATTTAGCTGAAATTAATGCGATTGAGCATAAACCAATGTACATGAATGATTATGTAGGCGTATCTGTTGTGATATTATCTATAATAGGAGTCATACATATTGATGGCAGAAATCAAATATCTATGCTTTGGTTATGGTTATTTTTAGCTTTTATCAATAGCGTTATGCAGGAATACTTCCTGTACTAAATGTTATAACAATGAGTCTTTTCGTGACAGCGGTATTGGAGTACACGGAATCCTTAATTGCTCCGATTGTAATCCATTTTTTATGGAATGGTGTTGGCGCAATTATTTTGGGTGGAGTATCGTTGGCAGAAGATTACCCGCATATGTTTAACATGGTAATTAGTGGAAATTCAATTTACCCGTTGAGCAGATTGTTCATTTTAATCACCTCAAAGGATCGGGAGGAAGAAACGCCTATTTGGCATAAAGGAGAATAAAATGGAATACCAGTACAAACTTCGTCCACATCACGGATTGTGTATCTCCTTTTTCTCAGTGAAAAAGTATAGTGAAAAATATAAAGAACATATAAAGAAAATAATAGCTGAATTAGAAAACGCTTCAATTGTTTGTGCCACCTTGCAGTCAGATATTTTTTGTGAGGGATGTCACAGTAGATTACAAGATGGAAGTTGTAGTGTTGCTGATAAGGTTCGAGAATATGATCAAAAGATTCTTGAATTATGTGGATGGAAAGAAGGAATGCTACTTCCGTATTCTGAATTTAAACAAGATATTCATGATAATATTTTGTCTTGTAGAAAGTGTGAAACAATTTGTAGTGATTGTGAATGGAGCGAAATTTGTTACATAAATGGAAGAAAAAATAAAAAGCTAATATGTTGGATTAATGAACAAGATAAAATATTGTCTTTCCACCAAGAAGAAGGATTTGTGCAAAAGGAATTTACAGACAGAGACGAGCTTCGATGCTTCTTGCTTGCAGTGTATGGAATATATAGGATACAGTAATAAAAACTGTAAGGTTATATATGAAGCCGATATATAAGCTCTTTCGTTTATCTGGCAAACTAGACAGGCTTAAAAATCATATTCTACCTTTGAGGGGTATGTTTTTTCTCTAAAAAAGAGTATGATCAATATAAAAAAGGAGGTAGATGGATGGATCTTATCAAAATTGGAAAATACATTGCAGGTAAGCGAAAGTCATTGGGGATGACACAAAAGCAACTGGCAGAAAAAATAGGTATGAGTGATAAGTCTGTTTCTAAATGGGAAAGCGGAGTTTCCCAAAGTTAAAGAAACTACCTACAAACTCACGCTTACATTACTTCCAATGCGAAAAATCAAAGATTTATTGGAGGTACTATTATGGCTCAGAACTTAACTTACACCCAATGTGGTGATTATTATATCCCTGACATCAGATTAGCGCACACAGAAGCACAACCACTCGGCAAATATGGCAGGATGCGTAGAAGCTTCTTGGAACAGAATAACCCCATGCTTTTCAATGACATGGTTTTGACGGAAACTCTGTTCTTGCACCTGTGGGAAGTACAGCAGACTTGTGAGAAACGAATGGAGTTGTTGATGGCAGAATTGTTGGCGAAGAATCCAGCGCCAGACAAGGCAACACAGCAGCTTGCATGGGTAGCACATATGAATAGACTGAAAGCACAGGCGGAAGAAGTCGTCCTCCGGGAACTGGTCTATGAGGAGGACATCGTATGAAAATCCTTGAGGAATTTTGGTACGGCAATATCGAGCCTACCGACTACGATACTTCTTCCTGTAAGGAGTACAAGAAATTACAGGAACTGATTTGCCGGAATGAAGAAAAACTCCGAGCAGCTATGACGGACGAGCAGAAAGCATTGTTCGAGAAATACACGGATTGTGTCCGAGAACATCAAACCATTATGGAGTGCCTGATATTCCAGAATAGCTTCAAACTGGGAGCCAGGATGATCTTAGAAGTCATGAATAAAACGATAAGCTATTTGATGCCACCCGCGGGAGAAATCCTTCGGGTGGCTTTTGTTGTGGAAAGATAATTACTGAATTGTCTTTTGGAAAGTTCTTGAATTGTGCTTTTGACAATTCAAGAGTTGTCAAAAGCACAATGTAATAATACTGATATAAATAATACTGATTATAGTGATACTGATCCTTTCCTTTCCGTTTGGACAGGATGGGACTGGAATTGAAAAATTATATTACACTTCCATCAGTTATCATAATGGACATAATTCGCAAGAACTTGCGAATTATGTCAAAATATATTGCTAAATGTCTTGAATTTGTCGATGTAATGCGATAAAATATAAATATATCCGTATATGATTTGAAAGGTAGGGGTGCTGCAAATGAGAATGAGCTATAAAAAGCTATGGCTAATGCTTGTGGAGAAGGAAATATCTGCTGCGACACTTCGCAAAGATTTAAATATAGCAACTGGAACAATGACAAAACTGCGTCGCAACGAAGAAGTTGCTCTATCGGTCCTGCTCCGTATCTGTGAGTATCTGGATTGCAATATCGGTGATATATGCGATGCGGTTCGAGTAGAAAGCGACTGATTTAACTATATATTTATGGAGGAATGTATGAGTAATTTGGGATTGTATCAAAAAATGACAACGTGGGCAAAAAAGGTAGGTGGCCCAGTACAGTTGTTTGGTATCGTTGCAGTTGGTGGTTATTGTGTCCTTAGAACTGTAGAAGCAGGCGGTAAAACAATTGTTAAAACTGTAAAAAAACATATGGACTCTTCTGTAAAGAATTCCACAGATATTTTCACTATTCATAGTGATGGAATAACCAACGATGGGATTCGCTTTGAAGTTAGGGATAAATTCCGTATTCTCGAAATTGCAGATGAGGGTGCGTTGATAGAGAAAATCAATGATGAAAATAATCCGTATTTCGTTTCAATATCGTTTTTGAAATCAATATCAGATTACGAGAGTTAGGGGGAGGATAAAGTGGCGTTTTGCATGAATTGTGGTCAGCACCTACCAGAAGGTGCAAAGTTCTGCTCAAATTGTGGAACTGCGACGGGAGAGGTTAAAGGAGAGTCATCACAGCGAAAAACTGTATATGATGGAGAATTACATAAATGCCCGAATTGTGGTGAGATAATTAATGCATTTGTTACCATTTGCCCTGCCTGCAATTATGAGATTCGAGGTGCAAAGGCATCTTCCATCGTGAAAGAATTTGCTGATAAATTAGAACAAATTGAGAGAACGAGAGAGGCTCAAAAATCCCATTCATTTATTGGTAAGCTGTATGGTAGTGATGGGCAGTTGAATAAAACAGATGAACAAAAGATTAGTTTGATAAGGAGTTTTTCAATCCCCAACACCAAAGAGGATATTTTTGAATTTATGATTTTAGCGGCATCAAACATTGATTTGAAATTATATGGACTTGGCGATAAGGGCGTTATCACAGCCTCACAGAGAGCTGTATCTGATGCGTGGTTGGCAAAGTTTGAGCAGGCATATGAGAAAGCCAGTTTTGCGTTTGTAACTTCTCATGACTTTTTAGGAATAAAAGATATTCACGACAAAAAAATCAAACAACTAAAAAGAAAGAAGTTAGAAATCCCCCTGTTGATATTTGGAATTCTTGCGCTTGCTTTTTTACCTTGGTTGTTTGTGTTAATTCTATGATGATCTGTGTGTTTGAAAGGAGCATAAAGATATGGCTTTATTTAATAGAAGCAACCGCAAAGGCGGTTTTATGGACGAGATACGTTGTGACGAGCCTTCGTATCTTATTTGGAAATGGCATCCGTCTGGTTCCCAGGTAGGTGCTAATAATAGAGAAAACGCTATTCGTTGGGGATCTTCTCTGCGAGTAAAGGATGGCGAAGTTGCTGTTTTTGTATATAAGCAAAAAGACGGAACTATGCAAGATTTTATTGTCGGTCCTTTCGACCAGACAATCAAGACTGCAAACTTTCCTGTTCTTGCAAGCATTGTAGGACTGGCATACGAGGGTGGTACTGCGTTCCAGGCGGAAGTTTATTTCATAAATCTTGCTCGCATCATTCAAGTAAAATTCGGTGTTCCATACTTTGATGTGTATGATCCAAGATTTGCAGATTTCGGTGTTCCCGTTGCTGTCAGAGGTACTATCAGCTTCGGTATTGCCGATTATCGTGAGTTCATCAAATTACATAGACTGAGTACATTCAACCTGGATGATTTCCAGAAGCAGATTCGTGATGCTGTCAATCGCTATGTGAAAGATGTTGTCGCTAATGCTCCTGCTGCCCATGACATTCCAGTTGTTCAGATTGAAAACAAAACAGCACTGATTAACGATGTTGTAGAATATGATCTCAGCGAAAGATTGAAAGAAACTTTCGGTGTTGTTGTGTCGGGCATTGATATTGGTGCGATTGAAATTGATAAGTCCAGTGATGGATACCGTCAGCTTATGAGCGTAACAAAAGATCTTGCCGGAGCTACTGCAAAAGCTGAAGCCGAAGCAAGAATCAGAGATATTCACGCTAAACAGCGAATTGAGGCCGAGCACTATGAAGGAACTCTCCGTATTCAGCGTGAGGAAGGTCAGTACGCACAACACAAGCAAACTCAAACAGCAAACCTTGGTGCGTTCCAAGTTGAGAAACAGGCAGAAGTCGGTGTTGCTGGTGCGAATGCCCTTGGTCAGATGGGAGCAAACGGAGCCGGTAATGTTAATTTTGGCGGTGGTGATGGAACAGGATTCAATATGGCTGCTATGATGGCAAGTATGGCTGTTGGAGGAGCGGTTGGTCAGAATATCGCTGGTGCCATGAATAACATGATGGGTGGCATCAATCAGCAGACAGTACCCGGTGCTGTACCTCCGCCTATTCCTACTGTAGCATATCATGTGGCGATCAATGGACAAGCTGCCGGACCTTTTAATATTTCTGTGTTGGCACAGATGGCAACCTCAGGACAGCTTACTGCTGATAGCTTGGTTTGGAAAAATGGAATGGCACAATGGGTAAAAGCTGGAACTGTAGATGAATTACAGGGTATTTTTATCACTATACCTCCAATTCCAGAAAAATAATAAGTACATAAAAGCCACGTTGGTTGCCTTTTTGAGAGTGGCATAACGTGGCTTTTATAATTAGGTGGTGACACAATGAATGCAAATTTTATGAAAGAATCTAAAACCATAGATTATGTGGTTAGTCTTGGATTGGAAGCTGTTAAAGATAAAGTTAAAACGGAATGGGAGGCGAAACAAGTTCGAGATAGATTAAAAAATTATATCAGCAGACAACAAAAGATAAATTGGAGTTGTACAAGAGAAGAAGAAATTGATTTTGGTGGACTTACCCACTATATTCAAACCGATCTTCTGGATGACGTTCAAGAAAGATTGTTTGGAAATCGAGAAGAACGTGGTATGGCAAGAACGTCAATCATAAGTAAGGCAACTTGTTATGCCCAGGCACATACCTCATTATCACGTCAACGAGCAATTTGGATGACAGAAACTGCTATAGATATTCTGCATGAGTTTTACAAGAGCAGAATAAATAGAGAACTTAAATTTATTGCTGCTCAAATCGAAGATGCTGTTGGTGAGATTGCAACGGAGCAAACTAAGGAAATAGTGCAGACCGTGCAAGCAAGTGAAGAACGTGTTATCAAGGAATTAAAAAATGCTGCAAAAAATATCGGAAATATGTCTATCGAAAAAAATATGCAACTTATGCGACAAGGCGACATCGGACAGGTTGAAGATACAGTATCAAACTTTTTTGCTGCTATAGGAAGCACACATATCTTATTCCCAAATTATCGCTATGAATATAAAGGTGAAAAAGGTCAGTTGTACAGCAAACCACTAACAAAAGAAGCATTGGAAAAATATCCACCTCGAATTTCTTGCACTGGTACCATACAAATGAATGGAAAATATCTTCAAAAATTTGATGTCAACACAATCGATTATGCAAATAGGCATCAACTTCCAATAACACTAAATGTGATTACCGCCAAAAAGCTGCTGGGCAATATTGATGATCCTATACAGCATGAAGCGGAAAAGCTTATTGGAGAAAGTTTTATTATCCAACCGAAACCGTTTCCACCTGCTTTTCCATGTAGTATATCGCTTGATGGTAACGTAATGTTTGATTACATACTATTCAGAACAGAAGAAATATTAGACGACGGAACTATTATCATTTCTAATCGGGAACAAGAAAACTGTCCGTTTAGAATAGGTATGTCAGTAAATATGAAATTAGGAAAAACAACATACTCTGTTGATACCGTTGAACCGACAAATGAAGAACTACTACAATATCTTAGATTCTTAACCAGAGCAGATCGGGGTGAAACAATTTCGATTAAAGTTCTTTTGCTTGGAGAAGAATTGGCAACTGGTAAGTTGGGAAATGTAAAGTACAGGAGTGGTTTTGATAAAATTGAAACTGAAATGGATTTTCTTGAGAAAATTGTAGCAATTGAGCATTATTACAATGACACAATTTCTATCCCAGAAGAAATTATGTTGGATGATTTCCAAGCAATATCTTATTTGTATTCTTTAATTAACGGAGAAGAATGTACGGGTTCGTGGAGTAAATTAGATTTTTCAATGGCACTTACTGAAGAGTTAAAGCAACGCATCTCGGAAAGTGATGATACCAAATTTGCACTCTCATATGTAGGAAGCATTAACGTTTCTTTCTATGGAAAATCTTATGAATTGTCTGTTATTAGAACATTTGACTCTGTCGTATATCAAGATATTGAGCGACTTAAGAAAAAGGCAGAAATATTAGATGTGGGAGACACTATTAAGTTAGTGTTCTTACCAGGCAGTAAAGAAAATGGAACATGGAGAGATCGTATTAACACTGATGAAATCTGATAGAGTGTTCTTTCAAAAACTTCTGGTTGGGAGGTGAAATCTTGAAAAATGATATAAATATTAGTCTTGTTCCATATGAAAGTAATATGTCGGATCCAGACTGGGATCTTGACAGAATTATTTATGATTTGGATGCGCAGATAGATTTGTTATCCAGTCAAGCTGATAATCTCGACTATTTGATTGCTGTTGCAAGTGGTATTCTTTGTGGAATGCTTGATATTCTCTGGGTTGGCGAATTTAGCCTTGAGTATGGCAGAGAAATTGGAAGTGATAAAGTCGAAGCCTTTGTAAAGAAAGCAGCTAAACTTACTGGATGCGAAAGTGATGATCTTGGTGCGTCTGTAAAACATTTGGAAAAGATGTTCCCAATTCCAAGTGACGGAAATACGCCGGACTTTGGCGGAGGACTTCAGCATCATCTGAAGGGAGCGGCCTCTAGCGCTATTGTGTATACAATGGTTGAGATGGCAAAAGCGAATGACCTGAATACCTACAAATATCTGACATATCTCTTATCACAGCGGCCAGACGCTAAAATGTCAGATGAACAGTTGGAACAGCTTGCTCCATGGAGCGAGACTGCGAAAGCGAACTGTCAAAACTAAACATAGAGCAAAACGCTTGCATCTATCATTTTGGTGCAAGCGTGATTCATGGGTAGCGTAGCAATATTTTGCGCTTACGATTCGTTGGCATCCTTTTTTGACATTTAGTTTTTATGACATTATAGATTTCATAACCTATTTCTTATTTTTCGGTATTCTCTTGGCGAATATCCTTTCAGCTTGTGGAAAAGCCGGCTGAAATAAAGCTGATTATCATACCCGACGATTTTAGAAATTTCATTGATGGAATAGGTTGTTGTTTCAAGTAACATCTGGGCATTGTTAATTCGGATTCCCACAATAAACTGCATTGGTGTAGAACCTGTGTATTTTTTGAAGTTTCGGATAAACCAGCTGACACTCATTCCACGTGAGGCAGCATAATCATCTATGCTAATATTCTGGTTATAATTTTCACTGAAAAAGGTAACTGCGTTATCCATCTCGTGATCCAGGTATTCATTTTTCGAGATATGTTCCCTGGTCAGTTCCCGATGAAAGATGATAAGAAGATGACGGAGCAGAAGGACAAGCATTTCCTCATAATTATCTTGGCAACGCTGAAGCTCGATGATAATACGCTTGAAAATCTGTTCGTATTCCATAGAGGTTCCGACCTGAAATACACGCTCTTTATCCGGGAATCCATATTGCCGTAGGATATTTTTTACATTGTTGCCTGTAAAATGAATCCAGTATACTTCTGTCTTATCTTTTCCATGATATTCATATTTCTGAAGTTCCTTCGGTCTGTACAGTACAATATTACCGGCGGGGACAATCGTTTCGTTATCCACATTGTCAAAATGAAAATGCCCACAACCAGCAGTGATATAGATAATCTGATAATCCAGGCGTCCCCTTGGACGGTAGGTTGGTAACTTTGGATGGCTGGAAAGGCGGTAAGTACCGCAACTTCCTACAACCAGCGGGCGACTTTTGTCTTTGAAATCCATATGGGAGTGGTTTAAATAACCGGTATTCATATACATATGGTAGCACCTCTTTTCCTTTTTTGTTATTGTATCATTTAGTGCATATTTTGTCTAATCCAATTCATAGACATGTTTTGCAGATTAGGATAAGATATATATAGCAAAACAGAGAAGCGTAAACATAAAAGTAAAAGACAAGGTTTGCTGTGGAAAAACAAAGTGAAAAAAAATGTATATGTATTAAAGGAGAGTTATTTATGATTGTACCACGTTATTATGAGGATTTAAGCGTACTGCATGAAAATACAATGCCAGCCAGAGCCTATTTTATTCCGGCATCCAAAAGAATGGATAACCTGGTGGAGCACAGGGAAGAGTCAGACCGAATGCAGTTATTGAACGGAACTTGGAAGTTCCAGTATTTTAACAGTATCTATGATGTTCAGGAACCCTTCTTTGAGAAAGATTATGATACAGAAAATTTTGATGAGATTCAGGTTCCGAGTGTATGGCAGATGGCAGGATATGACACACATCAGTATACAAACATCAGGTATCCGTTCCCATTTGATCCACCGTATGTACCACAGGATATTCCATGTGGAACATATGCACATACCTTTGTTTATCACAAAGATGAAAATGCACCAAAAGCTTTCTTGAATTTTGAAGGAGTAGACAGTTGCTTTTATGTATGGATCAATGGCTCTTATGTAGGGTATAGCCAGGTTTCTCATATGACCAGTGAGTTTGATATCACCGACCTCCTTCGGGACGGAGAGAACAGCATAGCGGTTCTGGTCATGAAGTGGTGTGATGGTTCCTATTTGGAAGATCAGGACAAATTCCGTATGAGTGGTATTTTCCGGGATGTGTACATTTTGAAACGCCCAAAACAGGCAATCAGTGATTATCATATTAAAACAAGAATTGAGGATATGCTTGCGAAAGTAGAAATTGAAATGAAATTCTACTCTCCGTTAAATGTAAAAATTTCGATTGAAGATAGAAACGGAGCAGTTGTAGCACTAGGAAGTATTGCTGAAGAAGGAACAGCTGTATTAGAAATCGCAAGTCCGGAACTTTGGAATACAGAAAATCCATATCTATATAAACTGATTCTTGAAACAGAGAATGAAGTAATTGTAGATCACATTGCATTAAGAAAGATAGAGATTAAAGACCAGGTTATTTATTTAAATGAACAGAAGATTAAATTCCGTGGTGTCAATCGACATGATTCTGATCCGGTTACTGGATTTACAATCAATCCGGAACAGATTACAACCGATCTTACGTTAATGAAGCAGCATAATTTTAATGCGATCCGTTCCAGCCACTATCCGAACGCACCATTTTTCTATGAAATGTGTGACAAGTATGGATTCATGGTAATAGATGAAGCAGATATTGAAGCTCATGGTCCATTTATGATCTACAGAAAAGAAGACACCGATTACAATCGGTTCAAACGATGGAATGAGAAGATTGCGGATGATCCGGTATGGGAAGAGGCAATCGTTGATCGAGTAAAACTCATGGTGGAACGTGACAAAAACCGTTTCTGTATTGTTATGTGGTCAATGGGAAATGAGAGTGCTTATGGCTGCAACTTTGAAAAAGCACTGGAATGGACAAAGAATTTTGATCCAGACCGTATCACACAATATGAGAGTGCAAGATATCGTAATTATGATGAAACATATGATTACAGCAATCTGGATGTGTACAGTCGGATGTACCCAGCGCTTTCCGAAATTCAGGAATATCTGGATAAAGATGGAAGCAAACCCTTCCTTTTGGTAGAGTACTGTCACAGCATGGGAAACGGACCTGGAGATTTTGAAGATTACTTCCAGATGATTCAGGATAATGATAAAATGTGCGGCGGCTTTGTCTGGGAATGGTGTGACCATGCGATTGCTCATGGAACTGCTGAGAATGGAAAGACTATATATGCTTATGGGGGCGACCACGGCGAAGAAATTCATGATGGCAACTTCTGTATGGATGGATTAGTATATCCGGACAGAACGGTACATACAGGACTTTTGGAATACAAGAATGTTTATCGCCCGGCAAGGGTTATTTCCTATGACAAAGAAAGCGGAGAACTGGTGCTTCATAACTACATGGATTTTGATGACTTGAAAGATTATGTGAAGATCAGTTATGAACTGACGCAGGACGGGCTTGTAATCAGCAAAGGTAAACTTCCAGAAGTTTCAGCAGCACCACACAGTGAAGGAAAAATAAACCTTAAAATCAATGTGCCAGAGAGTGGAAAATGTTATTTAAAATTTATTTACCATCTGAAAAAGGAATTGCCACTGTTGGATGAAGACCATATTCTTGGATTTGATGAAATTGAGGTAAGCAAAGACGGTGCAAAATGTAAACTTGCTGAGAAATGGCTACAAAAAACAGCAGTGGATTCTGAATTACAGGTGAGTGAAGATGATACCCAGATTCATATCAAAGGCCGTGAATTCGCATATACAATCGACCGACGGACTGCACTTTTTACAGAGATGAAATTTGCAGGTCGGGAATATCTGAACCACCCGATGGAATTAAATATCTGGAGGGCACCAACAGATAATGATATGTACATCAAGTCTGAATGGAAGAAAGCCCATTATGATAAAGTTTATACAAGAGCTTACACGACAGAGGTCGTGCAGGGAAAGCATGGTGTGAAAATTACAAGCCATGCATCCGTTGTGGCAGAGACAGTACAGAAGATTCTTGATGTGACGATCACATGGAAAATAGAAGCTGCTGGAAAGATTGATGCAGATATTGCAGTAACAAAAGATGATGAATTTCCGGACCTGCCAAGATTTGGTGTGAGGATGTTCCTGGATAAAAAACTTTCAGCTGTAAGATACTTTGGAATGGGACCACAGGAAAGCTATTGTGACAAACATCAGGCTGCGAGCCACGGTTTGTATCAGGCAAATGTAGATGATTTGCATGAGGATTATATTCGCCCACAGGAAAATGGAAGCCATTATGATTGTGAATATGTAGAGCTTAACAACAGCCGATATGGAATTGTGGTCTCTGCGGAAAATGCCTTCTCATTCAATGCTTCTTATTATACGCAGGAAGAACTTGAGGAGAAAACGCATAATTATGAACTGACAGAATCAGATAGTGTAGTATTTTGTGTTGACTATGCACTAAATGGCATTGGTTCTAATAGTTGTGGTCCAGTTGTATTGGAGCAGTACCGATTTGATGATGTATTATTCCGGTTTCAGTTTACACTGATACCGTATGTAAAGGGGTAATAAAGTTTCATGTAACCCGTAAACAAGGAAAGAGAGTCTGATTGTTATGTAAAGTCCGGATATACAGAGCAATCAGACAAAATAAGTGCGATGAAGATGAGGAGCAAAGAAATTCGATGGAAGAAAAAAAGTATTTGAAATGGTATAACAAAATTGGATATGGATCAGGCGATATTGCAGGTAATGTAGTCTATGCGTTCCTGACATCTTTTATGATGGTCTATTTGACGGACTCAGTAGGACTTGCTGCAGGTGTCGTAGGTACCCTGATTGCCGTATCAAAACTATTTGATGGTTTTACGGATATATTTTTTGGATCAATGATTGACAAAACACACAGTAAAATGGGAAAAGCGAAACCCTGGATGCTATACGGATATATTGGTTGTGCCATTACGCTGGTCGGCTGCTTTGCAGTACCGGTGAGTTTGGGAACAACGGCTAAATATGCATGGTTCTTTATTTCTTATACACTGTTAAATGGTGTGTTTTATACAGCAAACAATATTGCTTATTCAGCACTTACGTCATTGATTACAAAGAACAGTAAAGAGCGTGTGCAGATGGGATCTTACCGTTTTATTTTTGCGTTTTCAACAAGTCTTCTGATTCAGGCAATTACAGTTGGATTTGTAGATAAATGTGGTGGAGATGCTGCAGCATGGAGAACGGTTGCTATTATCTATGCAATCATTGGTCTTGTCGTAAATACGATTTCAGCACTTTCTGTTAAGGAACTTCCTGAGGAAGAACTTAACGAAGGAGAAGTAAAGGATGATAATGAAAAGTACGGAATGGTACATGCATTCAAGCTTCTTGTTAAAAACAAATATTACATGATGATTTGTGGAACATATATTTTACAGCAGTTATATGGTGCCATGATTGGAGCTGGCATTTATTACATGACATGGGTACTGAAAAATAAGAATTTGTTTGGACAATTTGCATGGGCAGTAAATATTCCACTGATCATTGCCCTGATTTTCACACCGACATTAGTTGGTAAGTGGAAAGGTATGTATAAACTGAACTTAAGAGGTTATGTCTTAGCAGTCATCGGTAGAGCACTTGTTGTTGTTGCAGGATATATGGGCAGTGTTCCGCTGATGATGGCATTTACAGCTCTTGCAGCCTTAGGTCAGGGACCATGGCAGGGAGATATGAATGCAGTTATCGCATCCTGCTCTGAATATACTTATCTTACACAGGGAAAGAGAATTGACGGAACGATGTACTCTTGTACTTCTCTTGGCGTAAAAATCGGTGGAGGTATTGGAACCGCTGTTGTTGGATGGCTGCTTGAGTTCAGTGGATATATCGGAACAAATGCAACTCAGCCGCAGTCTGCACTTGATATGATGCAGTTTATGTATCTTTGGCTTCCGTTAATCTTTGATGTATTGATTATGTTTGTACTTTCAAGAATGAATGTAGAAGATGCAAATAAAAAACTGAAAGCAGAAAAAGGAATTGCTGCAGATGAAGTAACAGATGCATCAGACATAAATTAGAATTGACAGGAGAAAGCGTTGTCTGGTCATTGCTCGATGAGACAGTGCTTTTTTCTATATATAAAGTGATTGAACTGTATTTTGAAAATAAAAAAGGACCACTTCATTTTTGTGAAATGGCCTTAAGAAAATATTCAGTTTTCACAAAATAGTCCTTTTAGTATTTATACATGGTAAGGATGCTCAAAATATTCAGTGTAGAATACTAAAAGGTCATTCAGATATTTTTTTAGGTTGCTCATTTGCAATTCCTCCTTTCCTTATTTACAAGTTGATTATAAGATAGGTGTAAAAGGATTGCTTGCCAAATCGAAAGAAGATATAGACAAATGTTGCAAAGGGGAGTATTTCATGCAGTTAAAATATGTTGACACAAAAGAGGAGATTATAGCAATAAATAGGAAGTCAAAACATATTGAACCACATCTTCATAATGCACTGGAGATCGTTTGTGTAACAAGTGGATCATTAGAACTTGGTGTCGGACAGGAACTATACCATATGGAAAAAGGAGATATAGGCTTTGTATTTCCAGATGTTATTCATCACTACCAGGTACTGACACCCGGTGTAAATAAAGCGACTTATCTGATTGCATCGCCATTTACGATAGCCAAATTTGCAGATATCATGCAATCCATGGCTCCTGAATACCCAATCATCAAAGCGGAAAAGGTTGAACCGGAGGTATATAGGGTTATAAATGCAATTTTAGAGACAGAACAGTCGGATATTACTGTTGCACAGGCATATCTTCAAATTGTGTTGGCACGCTGCATAGGAAAATTAAATTTGGTAGAAAAGAGCAGTGTGGGGAGCAACGATCTTATTTACCAGACAGTTTCCTATATATCAGCAAATTTCAAGAAGAAATTTTCGTTGGAAGAGATGGCAAAAGATCTGGGCGTGAGCAAATATGTTTTATCCAGACTCTTTTCCAAGACATTCCATAGAAACTTTAATCAATATCTTAACGATGCAAGGCTGAACTATGCATGCCATCGTTTGGAAAATACGAGTGATTCTATTACAAATATTTGTCTGGATAGTGGATTTGAAAGTCAGAGAACGTTTAACCGAGTATTTAAAGAAAGATATAAAATATCACCAAGTGATTATCGAAGTACTTGTGTGAAAGAGATGTTGTCATAAAAGGTTCTGTTGATCGAAATATTTACTTTGATTTTACAGTGCTATGTATTTGATTTCATGTGTGGATGATATAATATAAAAATATTTGTAGAAAAAAGAGTTTTATTCTATTATGAAAAGAGTAAGGTGTATTCTAAAGAAACAAGAAAGGCAGGGCGCATATGAACATGAGAAAATCCATAATCGATTTTAATGAAAAAAAAGGATTCATCTGTGATATGGATGGTGTGATTTATCATGGCAATCAGATATTGCCAGGTGTTCCAGAATTCATCCAGTGGTTGCATGATGAAAAGAAAGAATATTTATTTTTGACAAATAATAGTGGATATACACCACGGGAATTAAATCAGAAACTGGCAAGGATGGGACTTGATGTGCCAGAAGAACATTTTTACACCAGCGCATTGGCAACAGCCGCTTTTTTAAAGGAACAGGCGGCAGGCTGTTCAGCATTTGTGATAGGAGAAGCAGGTCTCTTAAATGCACTTTATGATGTTGGCATTACAATGAATGATGTAAATCCGGATTATGTTGTTGTGGGAGAGGGACGATCCTATTCATTGGATACCTTAACGAAAGCAACGAATTTAGTTCTGAAGGGAGCTAAGTTGATTGGAGCAAACTCGGATGTTTCCGGACCAATCGAGAACGGAATCGCTCCTGCCTGTCGTGCATTGATTGCCCCAATTGAAATGGCAACAGGTACACAGGCATATTTCTGTGGGAAACCGAATCCACTGATGATGAGAACAGGATTGAATATGCTTGGATGTCATTCAGCAGAAGTTGTAATGGTTGGGGATCGTATGGATACAGATGTGATTTCAGGAATGGAAAGTGGTATGTCTACTGTATTGGTTCTCTCTGGATGTTCAACAAAGGATACACTCAAAACTTATGCTTATCTTCCGACAATGGTATTGAATGGAGTGGGAGATATCGCCAGTATGGCAAAAGCAAAAGGCTCAAAAGAACCTTGAAAACTGCAAATATTTAAGGCTGTGGAAATCGTCCGCCACCCTTGACAGCACAAAAAGAACTGCTGTCAGGCAATTACCAACGGCGAAGAACTCAAAAACAGTTAGATTTTCTCCGTCGCTGACAACAGTGTAGCAGTTCTTTTTGATTATCTGTCAAGGGTATACCGCTTTGCGGTGGCTGGTAACGCTCCTTCAGGTTCAGAATCTAAGAACAATTAGCGGCTTCGCCGTTCTGTAAGTTCAAGATGGTTTGTTGCCTAAGGAAGATGAGAAGCTGCCATTTACCGGGTATATTGTTTGCACCATGAAGCATTTCAATATCATTAAGGACTTTATAGTTATTGTGTTTATGTGGTCTCAAAAAGTTATAATAAGTGACCCAGAGCGCAAGTTCATAGTTGGCACCGTCAATGTTATCAAAACCATTTGTTGGTCTATAAGAAGTCTTGTAAGTACGATTTAATCTTTCAATCATCTGCTTGTAAGGTCTGAATTCTTTTGATACTTCATCTTCGTTGGTAAGTCCAATTACTTGGGTAATGTTAAATTTAAAATCATTGCCGTATTCACGCAGGAACTGTTGTGCTGTCTGGATGTATTGGAACCATTTATTGAAGAAGTTATTCCAAAAGAGCGGAAAGATCAGTATTATGATTATTCAGAAGTGATTGAAATAGACTTAATCCTGGAGGAATATTTCAACGCAGCATGATAAAAAATAGAATAGTAGTAAGAGAGAAAAGTACAAATAAGAATCGAACATTTGTACTTTTTTCTTGCCTTCATCTATATACTTTCAAAAAAATGTCTGATATAATAGGGACTGTTACAAGAACAAACAGTAAAAATATGACAGAATCGGAGCCTGGTATCATCAGGTATTTCCGAGTGCTGTTTTATCCGCAAAAATCAGTTTTGTGACTTTTATTCGTAACGAGGTGAGAAACACATCTATTCATCATAAAATAAGCTTTTCGTTATGAATCTGGATACGAATTTTTGGCTGATAATGATCATAGTAAAAGTCACAAATGGAGGGATTTACCATGAATGAGTTCAAATTAAAAGCCCCATATAAGCCGACCGGAGACCAGCCACAGGCAATTGCAGAGCTTGTGAAAGGGTTCAAGGAAGGTAATCAATGCCAGACTTTACTAGGGGTTACGGGTTCTGGAAAAACTTTTACGATGGCAAATGTGATTCAGCAATTACAGAAGCCGACACTTGTCATCGCTCATAATAAGACGTTAGCGGCTCAGTTATATGGAGAGTTCAAGGAGATGTTTCCCGATAACGCAGTAGAATATTTTGTCTCCTACTACGACTATTACCAACCGGAAGCCTATGTTCCGTCCTCTGACACCTATATTGCAAAGGATTCATCTGTCAACGATGAGATAGACAAGCTTCGTCTTTCAGCTACATCTTCTCTTAGTGAACGAAAAGACGTAATTATTGTTTCCAGTGTGTCCTGCATATATGGAATTGGGAGTCCTGACGATTATCAAAACATGATTATTTCCCTACGTCCCGGAATGGAAAAGGATAGGGATGAAGTTATTCGAGAGTTGATAGATATTCAATACGATCGCAATGAAATGGATTTTCATCGAGGAACTTTCCGGGTTAGAGGAGATGTTTTAGAAATCTTTCCGGCAGATTATTCAGAAACAGCAGTACGAGTGGAGTTTTTTGGAGATGAAATTGATCGTATTACAGAAGTTGATATTTTGACAGGAGAAATTAAAAGTGCATTAAATCATATTGCTATTTTTCCTGCATCTCATTATGTAGTGCCGATTGAAAAAATACGGAAAGCTGCCGTTGCAATAGAAGAAGAATTAAAAGAGCGTGTGGATTATTTTAAGGGTGAAGATAAGCTTTTGGAGGCACAGCGAATTTCAGAGAGAACAAACTTTGATATCGAAATGCTCAAGGAAACAGGTTTTTGTTCGGGAGTAGAAAATTATTCCAGACATTTATCTGGATTAAAGCCAGGACAGCCTCCATATACGCTAATTGATTATTTCGGAGATGATTTCCTTATTATTATAGATGAATCTCATAAAACCATTCCACAAATAAGAGGGATGTATGCGGGAGATCAGTCCAGAAAACAAACTTTAGTTGATTATGGATTTCGACTTCCTTCCGCAAAGGATAACCGCCCTTTAAATTTTGAAGAATTTGAAGATAAAATTGACCAGATTTTATTTGTGTCTGCTACACCTGGAGAATATGAAGAAAATCATGAACTTTTGCGGGCAGAACAGATTATTCGTCCTACAGGACTCTTAGATCCAGAAGTAGAAGTGCGTCCTGTGGAAGGTCAGATTGATGATTTAATTTCAGAAGTTAATAAAGAAATTAAGAAGAAAAATAAAATTCTTATTACGACACTTACGAAACGTATGGCAGAGGATTTGACAGAATATATGAAAGAACTGGGTATACGTGTTAGGTATCTTCATTCAGATATTGATACCTTGGAACGAACACAGATTATCAGGGATATGCGTTTAGATGTTTTTGATGTGTTGGTAGGAATTAACCTATTAAGAGAAGGACTTGATATTCCGGAAATTACCTTAGTTGCCATTTTAGATGCGGATAAAGAAGGCTTTTTGCGCTCAGAAGTATCTCTTATTCAGACCATAGGGCGTGCTGCCCGAAATGCGGATGGTAGAGTTATTATGTATGCTGATGTCATAACAGATTCTATGAGAATTGCCATAGATGAAACTATGAGGAGGAGAGCACTGCAGCAGAAATATAATGAAGAGCATGGAATTACTCCAAAGACAATTAAAAAAGCTGTTAGAGATTTAATCAGTATTTCCAAAGCAGTGGCAGAAACAGAAGAAAAACTGGAAAAAGATCCGGAAAGCATGAGCAGAAAAGAACTTGAAAATCTGATTAAAAAAGTTCAAAAGCAAATGCAGGCGGCAGCCGCAGATTTGAATTTTGAAATGGCAGCTTCCTTGCGTGATAAGATGTTAGAATTAAAAAAGAGTCTGGAAGAACTAGATGAGTAAAATAATAAGAAAAATCTTTCTTTTCAATGATATTTTGGAGAGAAAGATTTTTTAATCTTGGTGTTATATAAAATTCTAAAATAATTATAAAGCTCTTGACAAATAAAACGACTGGTGCTATCTTAAGAACATAGATGTTAGCACTCCACCACAACGAGTGCTAACAATAAAAAAGAAAGGAGCAGGATATGGAATTGGTGACTGAGTTGGATGAAAGAAAACGAAAAATTCTAAAAGCCATTATTCAGACATATTTGGAGACTGGTGAGCCGGTTGGATCAAGGACTATTTCTAAATACACAGATTTAAATCTTAGCTCCGCAACAATCCGAAATGAGATGTCAGACTTAGAGGAATTAGGATATATAGTCCAGCCGTATACTTCTGCCGGTCGTATTCCTTCTGATTTAGGTTATCGTCTTTATGTAGATGAACTGATGAAAGAAAAAGAACAGGAAGTGGCAGAAATTAAGGAACTGATGATTGAAAAGACGGATAAGATGGAAAAGGTTTTAAAACAAGTAGCAAGAGTTCTCGCTTCGAATACAAACTATGCTACTATGATTACAGGACCTGCCTATCACAGAAATAAAGTAAAATTTATCCAGCTTTCAAAAGTCAGTGAGAAACAACTGTTGGCAGTTGTGGTAGTAGAAGGAAATATTGTGAAAAATCATATTATTAACCTTCAGGAAGCAATGGATGAAGAAACTATTTTAAAATTAAATCTGTTGCTGAATACACAGCTAAATGGTTTATCTATTGAAGAAATAAATCTGGCAATAATTTCCCGCTTAAAAGAACAGGCCGGCATACACAGTGCTGTAGTCGGAAGTGTTATTGATGCAGTTGCTAAGGCTATTGCACCGGACGAAGAAGAAATGGAGATTTATACCAGCGGTGCTACAAATATTTTCAAATATCCAGAGTTAGCAGATAGGGCAAAAGCCAGTGAATTGATTTCCACTTTTGAAGAAAAGCAGGCTTTAGCAGAGTTTGCTAAGGAAACTATGGAAGCGGATAATGGTAAAGAGAATACAGGAATTCAAATCTACATCGGAGATGAAACTCCTGTTCAAACTATGAAAGACTGCAGTGTTGTAACAGCTACTTATGATTTAGGTGGTGGTATGCAGGGAACTATCGGAATTATAGGACCTAAGCGAATGGATTACGAAAATGTAGTAGATAATCTGAAAACTTTAAAAAATCAGTTAGACCATATATTTAAGAAGTCATAGAAAGGTGGTAAGAAATTCGTGTCAGAAGAAAAAAAAGAGTATAACACAATAGAAGAAGATGATATGACTCAAAATGAAACAGAAGAAATTTTAGAAGAAGATGATGTAAAATTGGCAGAGGAAACAGTTTCTGAAACAGAGGAAACAGAAGAAACTGTAGAAGAAAAAACAGCAGAAAAAAAGGGACTGTTTGGAAAAAAGAAAAAAGATAAAAAAGATGAAAAAATAGAAGAATTGACAGACATGGTAAAACGCCAGATGGCAGAATTTGATAACTTCCGAAAACGCACAGAAAAGGAAAAAGCTTCTATGTATCAAATCGGAGCAAGAGAGATTGTAGAGAAAATTCTTCCGGTGGTTGATAACTTTGAAAGAGGTCTGGCAATGATACCGGAAGATGAAAAAGAAAATCCTGTGGCTACAGGTATGGCTCAGATTTATAAACAGTTGATGACAGCTTTTGATGAAATAGGAGTAAAAGCAATTGAAGCTGTAGGGCAGGAATTTAATCCTGATTTTCATAATGCAGTGATGCATGTGGAAGATGAGGAAGTGGAAGAAAATATAATTGTTGAAGAATTCCAGAAGGGATATATGTATAAAGATTATGTGGTAAGACACAGTATGGTGAAGGTTGCAAACTAGCGATATTCATCAAGCAGAAGAAATTCTGTGAGATTTTATCTTATAAATGAAAGATAACCAGTAAATAAATAATAGAAGAAAAATTCAGGAGGAATTTATCATGGGAAAAATTATTGGTATTGACTTAGGTACTACAAATAGCTGTGTAGGTGTAATGGAAGGTGGACAGCCGGTAGTTGTAGCAAATGCAGAAGGCGCAAGAACAACACCATCTGTAGTTGCTTTTACAAAATCAGGAGAAAGATTAGTAGGAGAACCTGCAAAACGTCAGGCTGTTACAAATGCAGATAAAACAATTTCATCTATTAAAAGACACATGGGAACTGATTACAGAGTTACCATTGATGATAAAAAATATTCTCCACAGGAAATTTCAGCAATGATTTTACAGAAACTGAAAACAGATGCTGAAAACTATCTTGGTGAAAAAGTAACAGAAGCTGTTATTACAGTACCTGCTTATTTCAATGATGCACAGCGTCAGGCAACAAAAGATGCAGGTAAAATTGCAGGTTTGGAAGTAAAACGTATTATCAACGAGCCTACAGCAGCAGCTCTTGCTTATGGTCTTGATAATGAAAAAGAACAGAAAATCATGGTATACGACTTAGGTGGCGGTACTTTCGATGTTTCTATTATTGAAATCGGTGACGGTGTTATCGAAGTATTATCTACAGCAGGTGATAACCGCCTTGGTGGTGATGACTTTGACCAGAAAGTTGCAGATTATATGATTGCTGAATTTAAGAAAGCAGAAGGTGTTGATTTATCCGCAGATAAAATGGCTATGCAGCGTATTAAAGAAGCAGCTGAAAAAGCAAAGAAAGAGCTTTCCTCTGCAACAACAACAAACATCAACCTTCCATTTATCAGCATGAATGCAAATGGACCTCTGCACTTTGATATGAACCTTACAAGAGCAAAATTTGATGAATTGACACATGATTTAGTAGAAAGAACAGCAGAACCTGTAAAACGTGCATTATCTGATGCAGGACTTTCACCTTCTGAATTAGGTCAGGTATTGTTAGTTGGTGGTTCTACACGTATTCCATCTGTACAGGATAAAGTAAAACAGCTGACAGGAAAAGAACCAAGTAAGACATTAAATCCTGATGAGTGTGTTGCTTTAGGAGCATCTGTTCAGGGTGGTAAACTTGCAGGTGATTCAGGTGCAGGTGATATCCTTCTTCTTGATGTAACTCCACTGTCACTGTCTATCGAAACAATGGGTGGTATTGCTACAAGATTGATTGAAAGAAATACAACAATTCCTACAAAGAAAAGTCAGATTTTCTCTACAGCAGCAGATAATCAGACAGCAGTAGATATTAATGTTGTACAGGGTGAAAGACAGTTTGCAAGAGATAATAAATCTCTCGGACAGTTCCGTTTAGATGGTATTCCACCAGCAAGACGTGGTGTTCCTCAGATTGAAGTAACTTTTGATATTGATGCAAACGGTATTGTAAATGTATCTGCAAAAGACTTAGGAACAGGTAAAGAACAGCACATCACAATTACAGCAGGTTCTAATATGTCTGATGATGAAATCGATAAAGCTGTAAAAGAAGCTGCAGAATACGAAGCACAGGATAAAAAACGTAAAGAAGCAGTAGATACAAAGAATGATGCAGATGCTATGGTATTCCAGACAGAAAAAGCTCTGGAAGAAGCCGGAGATAAAATTGATGCAAATGATAAGACAGCAGTAGAAGCAGACTTAAATGCATTAAAAGATATTCTTGCTAAATGTGCAAATGTAGATGAAATCACAGATGCTCAGGTAGAAGAAATTAAAGCTGGTAAAGAAAAATTAATGCAGAGCGCACAGAAACTCTTTGCTAAAATGTATGAACAGGCTCAGGCACAGGGCGGTGCACAGGCAGGTCCTGATATGGGTGCAGGAGCACAGGGTGGTTCCAACGAAGCATACGGTGATGATGTTGTAGATGGAGATTACAGAGAAGTTTAATCAGTAGGCGTAAAGCAGTAAAACATGGGCATGGGGTGTTTTGTGGCACCTCATGTCTTATGTGTTTCCATATCTGTGATACGCTGATGAGAGAAAGGGATAAGACAAATGGCAGATAAAAGAGATTACTACGAGGTCCTTGGAGTAGACAGGGGCGCAGATGATTCTGCAATTAAAAGTGCATATCGTAAGCTTGCCAAAAAATATCACCCTGATGTAAATCCTGGAGATAAAGAAGCCGAGAAAAAATTCAAAGAGGCAACAGAGGCTTATGGCATTTTAAGTGACCCTCAAAAGAGAAAACAATATGATCAGTTTGGTCATGCTGCCTTTGAACAGGGCGGCGGTGGAGCCGGAGGCGGATTTGGTGGCTTCGGTGGATTTGGCGGCGCGGATATGGGAGATATTTTTGGAGATATTTTTGGAGATTTATTCGGCGGCGGTGGACGCAGAAGACCGAATAATGGTCCAATGAAAGGTGCCAATCTTAGAGCGTCTGTTAGAATTACTTTTGAAGAGGCTGTTTTCGGATGTGAGAAAGAGCTTGAACTGAATTTAAAGGATACTTGTACAACTTGTAACGGAACAGGTGCAAAGCCGGGAACATCACCGGAAACATGTCCGAAATGTCATGGCTCTGGTCAGGTGGTTTATACTCAGCAGTCTATGTTCGGTACGATTCAGAATGTACAGACTTGTCCGGACTGTCAGGGAAGCGGAAAAATAATTAAAGAGAAATGTACACAGTGCCATGGTACAGGATTTACTTCCAGTAGGAAGAAAATTAAAGTTACCATACCTGCCGGTATTGATAATGGACAGAGTATTCGTATCAGAGAAAAGGGCGAACCAGGTGTAAATGGCGGACCAAGAGGTGACTTGATGGTGGAAGTTGTTGTAGCACGCCATCCGATTTTCCAGAGACAAGATATGAATATATTCTCAACAGCACCGATTACTTTCGCACAGGCTGCACTCGGTGGTGAAGTACGTATCAGCACTGTGGATGGAGATGTTCTTTATGATGTAAAACCAGGTACACAGACAGATACAAAGGTTCGCTTAAAAGGTAAAGGTGTTCCATCTCTTCGAAACAAAAATCTCAGAGGTGACCACTATGTAACTTTAGTAGTGGAAGTTCCTACAAAGCTTAACGAAGAAGCAAAAGAAGCTCTTCGTAAATTTGATGAGGCTTGTGGAAATCGCCCATCAAGTGGAGAAAAGAAGAAAAAATTTGGCGAAAAATTAAAAGATATGTTTGAAAATTAAGGAAACAAGGGAGTTGTATTTCATGATGAGAATGGGAATGCAGCTCTCTTTTTCTTTCATAGTTGCATTTCTTTTTTCTATCCTCTATAATAATAAAATACGCTTATTATGTCTGTACGTATGAAATAAGGAGATTAAATCAATGAAGTGGAAAAAATTCAGAATAAAAACAAAAACAGAAGCTGAGGATATTATTATCAGCACTCTCTATGATATTGGGTTAGAAGGTGCACAGATTGAAGACAATGTACCTCTTACACCGTTGGAAAAAGAGCAGATGTTTGTGGATATTTTGCCACAGATGCAGGAGGATGACGGAATTGCCTATTTAAGCTTCTTTGTAGAAGAAACAGAAGACGGCGAACTGCTTATGAATGGTGAAATAACCAAAGAAGAAGAAATTTTAAACGCAGTAAAAACAGAGCTTGACGGGCTGCGTGATTTTATGGACATTGGCGAAGGCAGCATTGCCATAGATGAGACAGAGGATATTGATTGGATTAATAATTGGAAACAGTATTTTAAGCAGTTTTATGTGGATGATATTTTAATTATTCCTTCATGGGAAGAGGTAAAAGAAGAAGATAAAGACAGGATGATTATCCATATTGATCCGGGAACTGCTTTTGGAACAGGAATGCACGAGACTACACAGCTTTGTATTCGTCAGTTAAAGAAATTTGTAAAAGAAGATACAGAGCTTTTGGACGTTGGGACAGGCAGTGGTATTTTGTCTATTGTAGCATTAAAATTAGGCGCAAAACATGCAGTAGGAACAGATTTGGACCCATGTGCAGTGCCGGCTGTGGAGGAAAATAAAGAAGTAAATGAAATCCCAACGCAGGATTTTGACATGATGATTGGAAATATTATTGACGACAAAGAAGTACAGGATAAAGTGGGATATGAGAAATACGATATCGTTGTTGCAAATATTCTGGCAGATGTTTTAGTGCCTCTGACACCGGTTATTGTAAATCAGATGAAAAAGGGCGGTATTTATATTACATCAGGTATCATTGACAATAAAGAAGAAACTGTGGTGGAAGCAGTGAAAGCAGCCGGTCTTGAAGTGCTGGAAGTGACATATCAGGGCGAATGGGTTTCTGTTACAGCCAGAAAAAATTAGGAGAAAGCTATGTATCGTTTTTTTGTAGAGCCGTCTCAGATAAAAGATAATCAGATTTGTATTAGCGGAAGCGATGTAAATCATATAAAAAATGTTCTGCGTATGAAGCTGAAGGAGGAAATTTTAATCAGCAGCGGAGAAGATAAGGAATATACCTGTTATATAGAGGAAATCGGGGAGGAAGAAATACTGGCGCATATTATGTATGTGCAGGAAGCCGGATATGAGCTTTCTTCCAAAATTTATTTGTTTCAGGGGCTCCCCAAAAGTGATAAAATGGAGCTGATTATCCAAAAAGCAGTAGAGCTTGGCGTGCATCAGGTGATACCTGTGGCATCGAAAAGAGCAGTAGTTAAGCTGGATAAAAAGAAAGAAGAAAAAAAAATTACAAGATGGCAGGCAATTTCGGAAAGTGCAGCAAAACAGTCAAAGCGTATGTACGTACCGGAAATCACCAATGTTATGAGCTTTCAACAAGCTGTGGATTATGCAGGAAAGCTGGATATAGTGCTTTTTCCCTATGAGCTGGCAGATGGAATGAAAAAAACAAAAGAGATTATCGGAAAAATAAAACCGGGACAATCTGTGGGGATTTTCATTGGACCGGAGGGCGGATTTGAAGAAAGTGAAGTAGCCCTTGCAAAAGAAAAAGCAGATGCGCAGGTCATTACCTTGGGAAAAAGAATTTTACGAACAGAAACAGCGGGACTGACAGTTTTAGCTATTTTAATGTATACACTGGAGGAATAGAAATGGAAGCATATCTGGATAATTCGGCAACTACCAGATGCTATGAGGAAGTAAAAGATATTGTGGTAAAAACCATGACGGAAGATTTCGGTAATCCTTCTGCTATGCACTTGAAAGGTGTAGATGCGGAAAATTATATAAAAGAAGCGACAAAAGAAATTGCCAAAACACTGAAGGTGCAGGAAAAAGAAATTTTCTTTACCTCAGGGGGCACAGAGTCTGATAACTGGGCAGTCATTGGAACAGCGCTGGCAAAGAATAGACAGGGAAAACATATTATTACAACGCCTTTTGAACATGCCGCTGTATCAGCACCAATGGAGTGGCTGCAAAAACAGGGCTATGAGATAACAGAAATTCCTGTGGACGAAAAGGGAAATATTTTTTTAGAAAAGCTTTCTGGGACAATCAGAGAGGACACTATTTTAGTTTCTACAATGATGGTAAATAACGAAATGGGTGCAGTCCTTTCTGTTGAAGAAATGGGCAGACTGGTTCATGAAAAAAATCCTCAGACAACGTTTCATGTAGATGCCATTCAGGCTTACGGAAAATACCGGATTTATCCGAAAAAATGGAACATTGATTTATTGTCTGTCAGCAGCCATAAAATTCATGGTCCAAAAGGCGTGGGCTTTTTATATGTAAATGAAAAAACAAAAATTCAGCCTTTGATTTTAGGAGGGGGACAGCAAAAAGGAATGCGTTCCGGCACAGATAATGTACCGGGAATTGCAGGACTTGGTGTTGCCGCAAAGAAAATATACAGCCATATAGATGAAAATGTTTCCTCTATGATGGAATTAAAAAAATATTTTGCACAGGAGCTTTTAAAATTAGAAAATGTGGAAATCAATGGTCCTGAGGTGGAAAAGGGAGCTCCTCATATTTTAAATGTGAGCTTTCTGGGAGTAAGAAGTGAAGTTCTGCTTCATACTTTGGAGGATATGAATATTTATGTTTCGGCAGGCAGCGCATGCTCCAGCCACAAAAGAGCGGGAAGCGCCAGCTTGACTGCTTTGCGTCTGACACCGGAGCGAAAAGAATCTGCAATTCGTTTTAGCTTTTGTGAATTTACTACAAAAGAGGAAATTGATTATACACTGGAGGCATTGAAAAAGGTACTCCCAATGCTTCGCAGATATGCGAGAAAATAGAAAGGAAATTACAGAATGTATAAAGCGTTTTTGATTAAATATGCGGAAATCGCAATTAAAGGAAAAAATCGCTACATTTTTGAAGATGCACTGGTAGCACAGATAAAGTACCAGTTAAAAAATGTAGAAGGTAAATTTAGAATTGTAAAAGAAATGGGACGTATTTTCATCTATACAGAAGGAGAATTTGACTATGATGAAACCATCGAAGCTTTAAAGAGAGTTTTTGGTATCTTCAGTATTTGCCCTGCTGTTGTATTAGAAGATGAAGGTTTTGAGAAATTATCTCAGGAAGTGACAGAGTACGTCAAGAAGCTGTACGGAGAGAAAGCATTAACCTTTAAAGTAAACACAAGAAGAAATAAGAAAACCTATCCGATGCAGTCCATGGAAATCAGCAGCGCTTTGGGCGGTGCAATTTTAGATGCCTGCCCGAATATGAAGGTAGATGTACACAATCCTGACGTATTTGTAAATGTTGAAATCCGAAATAAAATTTATTTATATTCCGAAAATATTCCGGGACCGGGCGGTATGCCTCTTGGGACAAACGGAAGCGCTATGCTTCTTCTGTCCGGTGGTATTGACAGCCCTGTTGCTGGATATATGATTGCAAAACGAGGTGTTACGCTGGATGCGGTGTATTTCCATGCTCCGCCGTATACAAGTGAGAGAGCAAAACAAAAGGTTGTAGATTTGGCGAAGCTGGTAGCAAAATACAGTGGACCAATCCGTCTTCATGTCGTAAACTTTACAGATATCCAGTTATATATCTATGATAAGTGCCCGCATGAGGAACTCACGATTATTATGCGTCGCTACATGATGAAAATTGCAGAAGAATTTGCAAAGAAAGACGGCTGTCTGGGACTGATTACAGGAGAAAGCATCGGACAGGTAGCAAGCCAGACTATTCACAGTCTTGCTGCCACAAATGATGTGTGCACCATGCCGGTATTCCGTCCGGTAATCGGCTTTGATAAGCAGGAAATCGTAGACGTGGCATTAAAAATCAATACTTATGAAACATCTATTTTGCCATACGAAGATTGTTGTACAATTTTTGTGGCAAAACATCCTGTTACAAAACCAAATCTTCAGATTATCAAACGTTCAGAAGAAAAGCTTCAGGAAAAAATTGACGAGATGATGAAAGAAGCAGTAGAAACAGCAGAAACCATTATTTGTGAATAAGGATTGAAAAAAATACAGGCTATATAACTATATAGCCTGTAAAAAATTTAAAGCTTGTTTTGATTAAACTAAGTATGGTTTTAATACTTCTAAGATTTCATCTAAAGCTGCATCTGCTGCATGAATGTTTAAGTCGATAGCTTTGGATAAATCTAAAGAAAAGATACCCATAATGGATTTTGCATCGATTACGTATCTTCCGGATACTAAATCAAAATCGTAATCAAATTTTGTGATTTCATTTACAAAAGATTTAACTTTGTCGATAGAATTAAGTGAAATTTTAACTGTTTTCATTGGATAAAAATCCTCCCTTACATCAGATTTATTATTTGCTTATTACAAGCATAATGTTACCTTTTATGGTAAAAAAAGTCAATATAAAAAAGGGGAAATAAAATACAAATTATTTGAAAACAATTCGTCAAAACGCTTAACTTTCAGAAGGAATGAGGATAAAATAATGAAAAAAAAAGTAGCATTGCATAATTTAGGGTGCAAAGTAAACGCTTATGAGTTAGAAGCCATGCAGGAAATGCTGGAAAAAGCAGGATATGAGATTGTTCCTTTTGCACCGGGTGCTGATGTTTATATTATCAATACTTGTACAGTAACCAACATTGCAGACAGAAAATCCAGACAAATGCTCCATAAAGCAAGAAAGATGAATCCAGAGGCAATTGTTATTGCAGCAGGCTGTTACGTGCAGGCACAAAAGAATATGGAAAATATTGATGATGCCATTGATATTGTACTGGGAAATAACAGAAAGCAGGATTTGTTGTTTGTGCTGGAAAATTATAAAAAGGGAAGCGGACAGGAAAAGGATTTGATAAGTCTGGACAAGCCGGTAGAATATGAAGAGCTTCAGCTTTCCAGTACAGGAGAGCATACAAGAGCGTATCTGAAGGTGCAGGACGGATGCAATCAGTTTTGCAGCTACTGCATTATTCCCTACGTAAGAGGACGGGTAAGAAGCAGAAGAAAAGAGGAAGTTTTGGAAGAAGTTCTTCGTTTGACAAAAAACGGATATCAGGAATTTGTACTTACAGGAATTCATTTAAGCTCTTATGGGGTTGACTGTGAGGATAATCTTTTGGAGCTGATTAAAGCAGTTCATGAAATTGAAGGAGTCAAAAGAATTCGTTTGGGTTCTTTAGAGCCTCGTATTATTACAGAGGAATTTGCACAGGCATTAGGAAATATGCCGAAGATATGCCCGCATTTTCATCTTTCCCTGCAAAGCGGCTGTGATGCCACTTTAATGAGAATGAACAGAAAATACAGTGCCGAGGAATATTTAGAAGGGTGCAGGCTTTTAAGAAAATATTTTAAAAATCCTGCGCTGACAACAGATGTAATCGTAGGATTTCCACAGGAGTCAGAAGAAGAATTTGAACAATCCTATAAGATGATAGAAAGTGTGGAATTTTATGAGACACATATTTTCAAATATTCCAGAAGACAGGGGACAAGAGCTGCGGAGATGGAAGGACAGGTTGATGAGGCAGTAAAGACAGAAAGAAGCCATAAGCTTATTCAGTTGGGAAAAGAGAAAAAACAAAAATACATGGAAAGCTTTTTAGGGCAGCAGGTTGAAATTCTCTTTGAAGAAACAGCGAAAATACAAGGAGAAGAATACTGGATCGGTTATACAAAGGAATATTTAAAGGTAGCTGCAAAAAGCAAAGAAAATCTGGAAAATCGTATTGTTTTGGGAAAAGTGGAAAGATTTATTGAAGAAGGTATTTTTATTTGCTCAATATAATAGTTGAATTTCTAAACAAGATATATTAAAATAGGAGTATAGTTGCAGTACTAGAATGATAGGTAAGGGCGTGAATTTATGGCAAATTTAGAGAATACACAATATTTTAATGTGAAAACAGACCCGGCAGTTCGTGTAAAAGAAGTGTTAGATTTGGTATATAATGCTATGGCTGAAAAAGGTTATAATCCGGTAAATCAGATTGTGGGATATATTATGTCAGGCGACCCCACATATATTACCAGCTATAAAGGTGCCAGAAGCACAATTATGAAGGTTGAGCGAGATGAGCTGGTAGAAGAATTGCTGAAGGAATATATTAAGAATAAATCATGGAAGCGTGATTAGCTTATGAGAATTATGGGATTGGATTACGGTTCAAAAACCATAGGGGTAGCAATCAGCGACCCTCTTGGGATTACCGCACAGGGAATAGAGATTATTCGTAGAGAAGAGGAGAATAAACTGAGAAAGTCCCTGCGCAGAGTAGAAGAACTGGCAAAGGAATATGAGGTTTCGGAAATTGTTTTAGGATTTCCGAAAAACATGAATAATACAATCGGAGAACGGGCGGAAAAATCGCTGCAGCTAAAAGAAGCACTGGAAAGAAGACTGGGCTTGCCCGTTGTAATGTGGGATGAAAGACTTACCACAGTAGAAGCCAATCGTACTTTAATGGAAACAGGAGTACGTAGAGAGAACAGAGGTAAATATGTAGATATGATAGCTGCTGTATTTATCTTACAAGGCTATTTAGATGCAAAAGCAAACCCGGGGACAGTTTGAGCAAGCCAAAGCCACACATAAGGTTTTGGCAAAAGCGAGCGTGTGTCCGGGTTATGTGTATGCCTGAAAAGTGAGAAAAGAAAGGACGAAAAACATGGAAACAGTAATTTTTGATGGAGAAGACGGAACAGAATTAGAATTTGGGATTTTAGAACAGACCAGAGTAGGCGGAATTAACTACCTTTTAGTAATTGATCCGGAAGAAAACGATGAAGAGAACGGAAGTGCGGCGTACATTTTAAAAGATATCTCAGAAGATGGCGACGAAGAAGGCTGCTACGTATTTGTAGAAGACGATACAGAATACGATGCGGTTTATAAAGTCTTTGCAGCTATGTTAGATGACATTGATTTTGAATAGGAGCGGAAATAATTGGAGGAAGAAAATTGAAAAAAAATAATAATGGAAAATTACGTATCATTCCATTGGGCGGACTGGAACAGATTGGAATGAACATTACTGCTTTCGAATATGAGGACAGTATTATCGTAGTGGACTGCGGACTTTCATTTCCGGAGGACGATATGCTGGGAATTGACTTGGTAATTCCGGATGTCACATATTTGAAAGAAAACATTGATAAGGTGAAGGGTTTTGTAATTACCCACGGACATGAGGACCATATCGGAGCGTTGCCTTATGTTTTAAGAGAAATCAACGTACCTATTTATGCTACAAAGCTTACAGTAGGTCTTATTGATAATAAATTAAAAGAGCATAATCTTTTAAGAACAACAAAAAGAAAAGTGATTAAACACGGACAGTCTATCAATCTGGGCTGCTTCCGTATTGAATTTATAAAAACAAACCACAGTATTCAGGACGCATCTGCTCTTGCTATTTATTCACCGGCAGGAATTGTTATCCATACAGGTGACTTCAAAGTGGATTATACACCGGTATTCGGAGATGCCATTGATTTACAGAGATTTGCAGAAATCGGTAAAAAGGGCGTTCTTGCGCTGATGTGTGACAGTACAAATGCGGAAAGAAAAGGCTTTACCATGTCAGAGAGAACTGTGGGAAAAACCTTTGACAATATTTTTGCAGAGCATAAAAATACCAGAATTATCATTGCTACCTTTGCTTCCAATGTAGACCGTGTACAGCAGATTATTAACTCTGCATACAAATACGGAAGAAAAGTAGCGGTAGAGGGAAGAAGTATGGTCAATGTTATCGGTACTGCGGCAGAATTAGGATACTTGCAGATACCGGATAAGACGCTGATTGATATTGACCAGATTAAAAATTATCCCGATGACAAAGTGGTTTTAATCACCACAGGAAGTCAGGGAGAGTCTATGGCGGCATTATCCAGAATGGCTGCCAATATTCATAAAAAAGTTACCATTAAGCCTAATGACACCATTATTTTCAGCTCTAATCCAATTCCGGGAAATGAAAAAGCCGTTTCCAGAGTTATTAATGAATTGAGCCGAAAAGGTGCAGATGTTATTTTTCAGGATGCTCATGTATCGGGACACGCCTGTCAGGAAGAAATCAAGTTGATTTACTCTTTGGTAAAACCGAAATATTCAATTCCGGTGCATGGTGAATACCGCCATTTAAAAGCACAGGCACAGATTGCCAGCGACTTGGGAATTCCAAAGGAAAATATTTTTATTCTTTCTTCCGGAGATGTGCTGGAGCTCAATGAGGAAGAGCCTGCAAAAGTAAAAGAAAAAGTTCGCACAGGAGCAATTCTGGTAGACGGACTTGGTGTCGGCGATGTAGGCAATATTGTTTTAAGAGACAGACAGCATCTGGCAGAAGACGGTATTATGATTGTAGTGCTTACCTTAGAAAAGCACAGCAGCAGACTTTTGGCAGGACCGGATATTGTATCCAGAGGTTTTGTCTATGTAAGAGAGTCCGAGGATTTAATGGACGAAGCCAGAATTGTAGTAGAAGATGCGATTGATGTATGCTTGGATAAGCATATTACCGATTGGGGCAAAATTAAGAATATTATTAAGGACTCTCTGGGAGATTTCCTGTGGAAGCGTACTAAGAGAAATCCAATGATTTTGCCGATTATTATGGAGGCATAATATGAGTTTTATTGATACCTGCACAGAAATGTTGATTTCGGCTATTAAAAACGGCAATTCGTATAGGCAGTATTGTGCAGCGTTAGAAGAAATTAAAAAAACTCCGGGATTAAAAGAACAGGTAGATGAACTTCGACGTTTGAATTATCAAATTCAAAATCAAAGTACTGACATAAACTTAGATACTGCTTTGGAAAACTTAGACGAAAAGATGGAAAAATTATGTAGGATTGTAGAGGTCAATCAATTTTTGGATGCGGAAATGGCTCTGTGCAGACAGCTTCAGGAAATTTCAGCGGCAGTTCATCAGGGAATTTATCTGGATATACCGGATTTGTCATAAGTCAAGGAGAACAATATGGGAAAACAAATCAGAAAACAGAAGAAATCATCGATTATAGCAGGAGGTTTTTTCCGGTTTGCTCTTTATCTTTGTGTAATTGTGGGCGTTATTTATATAGGAAAATCAGCTTACGATTTTGGTTATGAAATTTTTAATCAGGAAGCGATGGATAACGAGGAAAACGGAAGAGATGTTACGGTTGTTATAAAAGAAGGGGACTCTGTATATCAGATTGGAAAAACCTTAAAGAAAAAGGGATTAATTGACGATGCAAAAATATTTGTGGCACAGGAGATGCTTTCCAGCTATAAAGGAAAGCAGCAGCCGGGCACTTATATTTTAAGCACAAGCATGACGCCTGATGAAATGATGGAGATTTTGGCAAGAGAAAACACAGAAGGACAGCCGGACCAGACCAATACCGGAGGAAAAGCAAAAGAAGGAAGTTCTGAAATACAGGACGGTTCCAGTTCATCACCAAAAGAAACGGATGAGTCTTCTCAGGATGAAGGAGGAGAACAATCGTGATTGTAGATGAGAGAATGGTCACATATATAAATTCTTTGGATAAAGGGAATACGCCTTTTTTAAATGAGTTGGAAAAAGAGGCGTTGGCGAATTATGTTCCGATTATCCGAAGAGAAATGCAAAGTTTTTTAAAGGTGCTTTTACAAATAAAAGCACCTTTAAGGATTTTAGAGGTAGGAACTGCAGTTGGTTTTTCTACTATTTTAATGAGCACATACGCACCAAAAGAATGTAAAATCGTAACAATCGAAAATTATGAAAAACGAATTCCCATTGCGAAAGAGAACTTTAAAAAAGCAGGGAAGGAAGAACAAATTCAGATTTTAGAAGGAGATGCAAAAGAGGTTTTAAAGACACTTTCAGAGCCCTTTGATTTTATTTTTATGGATGCTGCAAAAGGACAGTATATTAATTTTTTACCGGATGTTCTGCGGCTTTTGAAAACAGGAGGCATTCTTCTGTCGGATAATGTTTTGCAGGATGGAGATATTATAGAGTCCCATTTTGCTGTGGAAAGACGAAATCGTACTATTTATAAAAGAATGCGTCAATATTTATATGTGCTGAAAAACCACGAGTTATTAGAAACATCCATTCTTCCGTTGGGAGATGGAGTGACACTTAGTATTAAGAAGTAATAGGAGGATGAAAATGCTTCGGAAACCAGAATTATTAATTCCGGCAAGCAGTCTGGAGGTATTAAAGATTGCTGTTATGTTTGGAGCAGATGCTGTTTATATTGGAGGAGAAGCCTTTGGCTTGAGAGCTAAGGCAAAAAACTTTTCCATGGAAGATATGAAAGCAGGAATTGCCTTTGCACATGAGCATGGGGTAAAGGTGTATGTAACAGCCAATATTCTGGCACATAATGAGGATTTGGAAGGTGTCAGAGAATATTTTAAAGAATTAAAGGAAATCAAACCGGATGCACTGATTATTTCTGATCCCGGTGTCTTTATGATTGCCAAGGAAATATGTCCGGAGATAGAAAGACATATCAGTACACAGGCAAATAATACAAATTACGGAACTTATGATTTCTGGTGGAAGCTGGGGGCAAAAAGGGTGGTAAGCGCCAGAGAACTGTCTTTGGAGGAAATTAAAGAAATCAGACAGAGAATCCCACAGGAAATGGAAATTGAAAGCTTTATCCACGGAGCTATGTGCATTTCTTATTCAGGCCGCTGTCTGCTATCGAATTATTTTACAGGCAGAGACGCAAACAGAGGAGCCTGCACGCATCCTTGCCGTTGGAAATATTCTATTGTAGAAGAAACCAGACCGGGAGAGGTTATGCCGGTTTATGAAAATGAAAGAGGCACTTATATTTTTAATTCTAAAGATTTGTGTATGATAGAGCACATCGATGATATTATTGATGCGGGAATTGACAGTCTGAAAATCGAAGGAAGAATGAAAACAGCTCTGTATGTGGCAACCGTTGCAAGAACTTATCGAAAAGCCATTGATGATTACCTGAAAGACCCTGAAATATATAAGGAAAACATGGCATGGTATCAGGAGCAGATTAAGAGCTGCACTTACAGACAGTTTACCACCGGATTTTTCTATGGAAAGCCGGATGAGACAACACAGATTTACGATAACAATACCTACGAAAAGGGCTATACTTATCTGGGATATGCAGAAGAAAAGAGAGAAGGCGGGCTCTATCGCATCACCCAGAGGAATAAGTTCTTGCTGGGTGAAACGATTGAGGTTATGAAACCGGACGGAAGAAACCTGAAGGTTTCGGTAAAGGGTATTTTTGATGAAGAAGGACAGGCTATGGAAAGCGCTCCACACCCACAACAGACCTTATATGTGGATTTGGGAACAGAAGTAGAGGTATATGATATTTTAAGAAGAAGGGAAGAAGCTTCTTAATTTTAAAATAGCATTTTTTTCAATACGGGATACATAAGAGCGGCTGATATTCAGCCGCTTTGCTATTTCTCTCTGTGTCAGCTCCTGTTCGCCGTAAAGGCCATAGCGCAGCTTAATAATTTCACGTTCCCGTGTAGTAAGAACTTTTGGGAGCAGCTGGTATAGGCGGGCAATATCCTGCTTTAGAGAATAATTTTTTACCACATCCACAGGCTCTGTTTCTATAATGTCAAGGAGGCTGATTTCATTTCCTTCTTTATCTGTGCCAATAGGGTCATAGAGAGATACCTCCCTATTGCTCTTTTTTTTGGAGCGAAGAAGCATGAGAAGCTCATTGTCAATACAGCGAGCAGCATAGGTGGAAAGCCTGCTTGCTTTTTGGGCATCAAAGGTATGGATGGCTTTGATAAGCCCAATGGTGCCAATGGATATTAAGTCGTCCATTTCCTCCGGAGCACCCTGATATTTTTTTACAATATGTGCAACCAGACGTAGATTTCGTTCGATTAAAATATTTTTGGCTTCCAGATTGCCTTGCTTGTATTCCTGAAGATAATAGCTTTCTTCTTCCGAAGTCAGGGGCTTAAGAAATGTTTTCACACAAGCTTACCTCATAGTAATTTAATTATAGTTTATGTGAAAGAAAGAGATTTAGTGCTTTTCCATTGTAAAATACCGGAAAATATGGTAAAGTAAATACATCAAAATTCTAAAATTCTGGCGTTTCCGCCAACAAATTCCAAATAAAACAAAAAATAACATAGGAGGTATTATGTTTCGAAAAGTAATGTCAGCAACTATTATAGGGGTGAATTGTATTCCCATACAAGTAGAAGCAGATGTGAGGAATGGGCTTCCCGGATTTTCTATGGTGGGTTATTTATCCTCCAGAGTGCGGGAAGCACAGGACAGAGTCTGTACAGCTCTCAGAAATTCAGGTTTTTCTTTTCCTGCAAAACACATCACCGTTAATCTGTCGCCGGCAGATGTAAAAAAAGACGGAACAGGGTTTGATTTACCTATTGCAGCGGCGCTTTTATCTGCGTTTGGGTATCTGGATTTTGCCTGCTTAGAAAACGTATGTATGGCAGGAGAATTAAGCCTCAGTGGAGAAATCAAAGGAATAAAGGGAATTTTACCTATTGTAGACAGAGCTGTAAAAGAAAAGTGCCGTTTGTGTATTATTCCAAAAGAAAATGCAAAGGAGGTTGAGATGATAGATGAGATACCGATTTTGGCTGTGGAAAATATGAGAGAGCTTGCGGACTGTGCTGCTCTTAAAAATTGGGGAGCAGTGAGAAATTCCACAAAGAAGTGGGAGGATGCCGTTTATGAAGGGGAATGGGATTTTAGTGAAATTGCAGGTCAGGAAGCAGCAAAAGAAGCGGCGGTAATTGCGGTGGCAGGTTTTCACAATCTTTTGATGATAGGTACAAAAGGTTCAGGGAAGACCATGATAGCAAAAAGTATTCCGAGCATTTTTCCGGCTTTATCAAAAGAGGAGGCAATGGAAATTTCAGGGATTTACAGTGCGGCAGGGCTTTTGTCACAGGAAAACCCCATTATGAAAACACGTCCTTTTCGTACGCCTCATCATACTGCATCACCAAAAGCATTGGCAGGAGGCGGACAGATACCAAGACCGGGAGAAATTACTCTTGCTCATAAAGGGATTTTATTTTTAGATGAGCTTCCGGAGTTTTCCAGAAGTACGTTAGAAATTTTAAGACAGCCTTTGGAAGAACATAAAATCTGTATTTCCAGAGTTAGCGGAAACTTTCAATTCCCCGCAGATTTTCTTTTTGTTGGGGCAATGAATGCCTGTCCCTGCGGCTATTATCCGGATAGAAATAAATGCTCCTGCTCTGATACCGAAGTGGCAAAATATATGGGGAAAATCAGCGGACCGATTTTTGACCGCTTTGATTTGTGCACAGAGATGAAGCAAGTTCCAAAAGAACAGCTCTGGAAGAAGAAAAAAGGAAAAACAAGCAGGGAGCTGAGGGAAATTATAAAAGAAGTCTATGACATTCAGAAGGAACGTTATCAAGGAAAAGAAAATTCTTTTAATGGACGTCTGAAAGGGCAGGAAATTGAGAAATACTGTGAAACCAGTCTTGAAGGAAAAAAACTTTTAAAAAGAGCTTATGAAAAAATGAATTTAAGTGTTCGAGTCTATCATAAAATTTTAAAGACAGCAAGAACTATTGCGGATTTGGAAAAATCGGAAAAGATTGAGGTATCGCATATCAGTAAAGCAGTATCGTATCGGGCGTTAGAGAAGAAGGACTGGTGATGGAGGAGAGAAATGACAGAAAAAATTTGGCAATGCAGCAGATTTGAGGAGAAATATCCCAAACGGCTGTTAGTCTATGAAAATATGCCCCAAACAATCTATGTAAAAGGCAAACTTCCGCTGGAAACCGGAAAAACGGTTGCTATTGTAGGTGCACGTGTGTGTAGTCATTACGGGGCTTATCAGGCATATCGCTTTGCAAAAGAGCTGGCACAGCAGGGCGTGCAGATTATCAGCGGACTGGCAAAGGGGATTGATGCAAATGCGCACAAAGGGGCTTTGGATGTAGGTGGAAATACTTATGCAGTGTTGGGATGCGGTGTGGATATTTGTTATCCAAAGCAAAATCAGAGACTTTACGAGGAAATTATAAAAAAAGGAGGAGTGTTGTCAGAGTTTGAAAATCAGACGCTGCCTTTTGCCGGCAACTTTCCAAGACGAAACAGGATTATCAGCGGATTGGCTGATTTAGTTCTTGTAGTGGAAGCTAAGAAAAAAAGCGGTTCTTTAATTACGGCAAACTATGCTTTGGAGCAGGGAAAGACAGTTTTTGCCGTTCCGGGTAGAGTAGATGATGCTTTAAGTGAAGGGTGTAATCTGCTGATTGCCGACGGAGCGGGAATTGCGAATTCGGTAGAAAGTATTTTGTCTGAACTTCAGATTTTACCGGAAAAGAAGGGGGATTTCCTCCATAAATCAAAGATATGGCTTGCAAGCCATGAAGAAATGGTGTATAGTTGTCTGGATTTACAGCCTAAAAATATAGAAGAAATCTTTCAGGAAGTTCCTTTAAAATCAGGAGAAATTATGGAGATTTTATTGAAGCTGGAGCTGGAAGGTCTTATTATAGAGCCTGTAAAAAATTATTATACCAGAACAGGAGGTTGACATGGCGAAATATCTAGTGATTGTGGAGTCACCGGCAAAAGTGAAAACAATTAAAAAATTTCTCGGCTCAAATTATGAAGTAATGGCATCCAATGGACATGTGAGAGATTTGCCAAAAAGTCAGCTTGGAATTGATGTAGACAATGACTTCGAACCTAAATATATAACTATTCGAGGAAAGGGGGATATACTGGCAGCTCTTCGAAAAGCTGCGAAAAAAGCAGATAAAGTGTATCTGGCAACTGACCCCGACCGTGAAGGAGAGGCAATTTCATGGCATCTTTCAAATTCATTAAAGCTTGATGAAAAGAAGATGCGCCGTATTACCTTTAACGAAATTACAAAAACAGCAGTAAAAGCTTCTATTAAAGAGGCAAGAGATATTAACATGGATTTAGTAGATGCACAGCAGACACGGCGTATTTTAGACCGTATGGTAGGCTATAAAATCAGTCCGGTGCTGTGGGCAAAAGTAAAAAGAGGTTTAAGTGCAGGGCGTGTACAGTCTGTGGCACTTAGAATTATTGGGGACAGAGAAGACGAAATCAATAATTTCATACCGGAAGAATACTGGACCTTAGATGCTGAGTTTTCCGTAGAGGGAGAAAAGAAACCTATAATAGCTAAATTTTACGGAAATAAAAATAAAAAAATCAATATTCATTCCAAAGAAGAAATGGATAAGATTTTAAGCGAATTAAAAGATGCAGAATATCGTATTGCAGAAGTAAAAAAAGGAGAGCGCAGCAAAAAAGCTCCTCTACCCTTTACAACCAGTACCCTTCAACAGGAAGCATCTAAGGTACTCAATTTTTCCACACAAAAAACAATGCGTCTGGCGCAGCAGTTATATGAAGGCGTAGATGTAAAAGGAAGCGGAACGATTGGTATTATCACTTACCTGCGTACAGATTCCACACGTATTTCAGAAGAAGCGGATTATGCAGCAAGAACCTACATTGCATCAGAATTCGGAGAGGAATATCTGGCAACAGCAGAGAAAAAGGATGACAGCAAAAAGAAAATTCAGGATGCTCACGAGGCAATCCGTCCCACAGATATCAGCCGTACACCCTTATCCTTAAAGGAGTCTCTTTCCCGAGACCAGTATCGTTTATATCAGCTGATATGGAAACGTTTTGCAGCAAGCAGAATGCAGCAGGCAAAATATGAAACAATTTCTGTAAAAATTCAGGGCGGAGAATATTATTTTACTGTGTCAGCGTCTAAACTGAAATTTGACGGTTTCATGGCTGTGTATACACAGGAAGATGATGCAAAATCAGAAAATCAGTTTTTAATGAAAAGTCTGGATGAAAATACTAAGCTTGCGTTTAACAGCTTTCAGGAGCAGCAGCACTTTACACAGCCTCCGACACATTATACAGAGGCGGCTCTTGTAAAAGCATTGGAAGAAAAAGGAATTGGAAGACCAAGTACCTATGCGCCTACTATTACTACGATTATTGCCAGAAGATATGTGGCAAAGGAAAACAAAAATTTGTATATGACAGAGCTTGGCGAAGTGGTAAATAATATTATGAAGGAAGCATTTCCAAGTATTGTAGACGTGAACTTTACGGCAACGATGGAAGAGCTTTTGGATTATGTGGGTGAAGGAAAGGTGCAGTGGAAAACGGTCATTCGAAACTTTTATCCTGATTTAGATGAAGCGGTAAAGACAGCGGAAAAAGAATTGGAACAGGTTAAAATCGAAGATGAGGTAACCGATGTAATCTGCGAGCAGTGCGGAAGAAATATGGTAATTAAGTATGGACCTCATGGGAAATTTCTTGCCTGTCCCGGTTTTCCGGAATGTAAAAATACAAAACCATATCTGGAAAAAATCGGAGTGCCTTGCCCTGTGTGCGGAAAAGACATTGTAGTAAAAAGAAGCAAAAAGGGACGTTTGTACTATGGGTGCGAAAATAATCCGGAATGTGAATTTATGTCATGGCAGCGTCCTTCAAAGGAAAAATGTCCTTCCTGTGGCGGCTATATGTTAGAAAAAGGCAATAAATTGGTATGTGCAGATGAACACTGTGGATATGTTATGGCAAAGCCAAAGGAAAATGACGATAATCAGTAAATAATTTGGATGTTTAGATTGTATAAATTATTAGAAAACTACTAAAAAGACTGAAAATAGTAAAACTACACATTGATTTCAGAAATATTGTGTGATAGAATAAAAAAGACAGAAGAAGTAATCTTGTTTTGCTGATTTCCGTAAGAAATGAAGAATTTAAGCGAAAACAGGGAAAGAGGAGAAAGGAGGTCGCCATGAGCGTACAATTATTAGATAAGACCAGAAAGATAAATAAGCTTCTTCACAATAATCATGCTTCAAAAGTTCTATTCAATGATATATGTGAAGTCATGGTAGAAACACTGGATTCAAACATTTTAGTAATGAGTAAAAAAGGAAAAGTATTAGGTGTAGGAAATTGTCCCGGGGTAGATAGAATTACTGAATTGATTGACAGTGAAGTGGGCGGCTATATAGACAATCTTTTAAATGAAAGACTGCTGGGTGTGCTGTCTACAAAAGAAAATGTAAATTTACAGACTCTTGGATTTGAGGATGAGCAGATTAGCCGATATATGGCAATTATAAGTCCCATTGATATTGCAGGAGAAAGACTGGGCACTTTATTCATGTATCGCAGTGCGAAGCCTTATGACATTGAGGATATTATTGTCAGTGAATATGGTACAACCGTAGTCGGATTGGAAATGATGCGGTCCGTACATGAGGAAAATGCAGAAGAAAACAGAAAAATTCAAGTAGTTAAATCTGCATTCAGTACATTATCTTTTTCTGAATTAGAGGCAATTATTCATATTTTTGATGAACTTAACGGTGAAGAGGGAATTCTGGTAGCAAGTAAAATTGCTGACCGAGTAGGTATTACAAGATCCGTGATAGTCAATGCCCTTAGAAAATTCGAGAGTGCAGGCGTAATAGAGTCCCGTTCCTCAGGAATGAAAGGAACCTACATTAAGGTATTAAATGAAGTTATTTTTGATGAACTGGAAGAAATTAAGAAAAGAAAATTAGTGAAGAAATAATGAAAGAGGCTGTTTGCTTGATGCGACAGCCCCTTTTCTAAAATATCTATAAAATCCGCACAAAAACAAAAAGCTGAAAAAACAAGAGAAAAAATTAGAAAATGAGAGAAAATAGAAGATAAATACGGGAAAAGAGTTGCTATATACAGTTGCGAAATTGGATGAAATTAACTAATATATGACTATCGGTTAGCACTCAATTGCAATGAGTGCTAATAAACAAAGGATGGCAATGATAAAGGAGGAAATAGATATGAAGTTAGTACCATTAGGTGACAGAGTTGTATTAAAACAGTTAGTTGCAGAAGAAACAACAAAATCAGGAATTGTTTTACCGGGTCAGGCTCAGGAAAAACCACAGCAGGCAGAAGTTGTTGCTGTCGGACCAGGCGGAATTGTTGATGGCAAAGAAGTAAAAATGGAAGTAGCAGCAGGAGATCAGGTTATTTATTCTAAATACGCAGGAACAGAAGTAAAACTTGACGGAGAAGAATATATCATTGTAAAACAGAATGATATTTTAGCTGTTGTAAAATAATTTAAAATTGAAAGCTTAAATTTTAGGAGGAATGTCATCATGGCAAAAGAAATTAAATATGGCGGAGAAGCAAGAGTTGCATTAGAAGCTGGTGTTAATAAATTAGCAGATACAGTAAGAGTTACATTAGGCCCAAAAGGAAGAAACGTTGTTTTAGATAAATCCTTCGGCGCACCGCTTATTACAAACGACGGTGTTACAATTGCAAAAGAAATTGAATTAGAAGACGGCTTTGAAAACATGGGCGCACAGCTCATTAAAGAAGTTGCTGCAAAAACAAATGATGTAGCCGGAGACGGTACAACAACAGCAACTGTTTTAGCTCAGGCTATGGTACACGAAGGTATGAAAAACCTGGCAGCAGGTGCAAATCCAATCATCCTGAGAAAAGGTATGAAAAAAGCAACAGAAGCAGCAGTAAATGCAATTCAGAACATGAGCTCCAACATCGAAGGAAGAGACCAGATTGCAAGAGTAGCAGCAATTTCAGCAGGTGATGATGAAGTTGGCGAAATGGTTGCAGAAGCAATGGAAAAAGTAAGCAAAGACGGTGTTATTACAATCGAAGAATCCAAAACCATGAAAACAGAATTGGATTTAGTAGAAGGTATGCAGTTTGACCGCGGTTATATTTCTGCATATATGGCAACAGACATGGATAAAATGGAAACTGTTTTAGACGATCCATATATCTTAATCACAGATAAAAAAATCTCCAATATTCAGGACATTCTTCCTGTTTTAGAGCAGATTGTAAAAACAGGCGCTAAATTATTGATTATCGCAGAAGATATCGAAGGAGAAGCTCTTACAACTTTAATCGTAAACAAATTAAGAGGTACATTCTCTGTATGCGCTGTAAAAGCTCCTGGATATGGCGACAGAAGAAAAGAAATGCTGAAAGATATTGCTGTATTAACAAATGGTACTGTGATTTCTGATGAAATCGGATTAGAGTTAAAAGATACAACTCTGGAACAGCTAGGACGTGCAAAATCTGTTAAAGTTCAGAAAGAAACAACTGTTATTGTAGACGGTATGGGCGAAAAAGAAGAAATTGATGCAAGAGTTGCTCAGATTAAACATCAGATTGCAGAAACTACATCTGAATTTGATAAAGAAAAATTACAGGAAAGACTTGCAAAATTAGCAGGCGGTGTTGCTGTTATCCGTGTAGGTGCTGCCACAGAAACAGAAATGAAAGAAGCAAAACTTCGTATGGAAGATGCTTTAAACGCTACAAGAGCAGCAGTAGAAGAAGGCGTTATTGCAGGTGGCGGTTCTGCATACATCCACGCATCAAAAGAAGTAGCAAAAGTAGTAGATACTTTAGAGGGTGACGAAAAGACAGGTGCAAAAGTAGTATTAAAAGCTTTAGAAGCGCCATTATTCCATATTGCAGCAAATGCCGGACTGGAAGGTTCTGTTATTATTAATAAAGTAAGAGAGTCTGAAGTTGGTACAGGATTTGACGCATTACATGAAGAATATGTAGATATGGTTAAAAAAGGTATTCTGGACCCAGCAAAAGTTACAAGAAGCGCATTACAGAATGCAACAAGTGTAGCAGGTACATTACTTACAACAGAAGCAGTTGTTTCTACAATTAAAGAAGAAACTCCAGCAATGCCAGCAGGCGCTCCAGGAATGGGAATGATGTAAGAAAATAGGTTTTTAGCCGGTGTTCAAAGCAGGAACACCGGCTTTTCCTTTCTTGCAACAAAGGGGCATTTGTGATACACTGTTTGTTAGAAAACAGAAGACATAGGAGGAAGAAAGAATGAATGACTCGTATTCAGAGCTGCTGGTTAAAAAGGAGCAGACTGGAAAAGACAAAGTAATTAAATTCCTGCTGATAGGAGTAATTGCAGCAACGGCAGTAGTGGGTATAATCATTCCGTTGGTATGGGTTTTAACACTTGGTCTTGGTATTGCGGCATATTTTATTTTACCAAATCTGGATTTGGAATATGAGTATGTCTATGTAAACGGTGAATTAGATATTGATAAAATTATGGCAAAATCAAAGAGAAAACGTGTACAGTCCTTTGATTTGGCAAAGATGGAGATTATGGCACCTGTCAATTCACATAGAATGGATTATCAAAATCATAACACAAAATTAAAAGTTTTAGATTTTTCATCAGGAAATAAAGAACACAAGGTATATGCCATGATTATTCCCGATGAGAAGGAAATCTGCAAAGTATTGCTGGAGCCTGATCAGACATTACTTGAAAATATTCAAAAATCATGTCCGAGAAAGGTCTTTATGGATTGACAGTTTTGTCGTAATTTGCTATATTACTATACTATAAATAAATTGAAGGGAGAACCAAGATGGGTAAGATTATTGGCGAAGGAATTACTTTTGATGACGTGCTTTTAGTTCCTGCATATTCAGAAGTAATCCCAAATCAGGTTGAACTATCAACATATCTGACAAAAAAGGTGAAATTAAATATTCCGATGATGAGTGCAGGTATGGATACAGTTACTGAACATCGTATGGCGATTGCCATGGCGAGACAGGGTGGTATTGGTATCATTCACAAAAACATGACAATCGAAGAACAGGCAGAGGAAGTAGATAA